>JAESTW010000861.1 GCA_016763395.1 Kofleriaceae bacterium | reverse complement strand
CCGTCGAGTTTCTCACTCATCCAAAAACCGGTGGGATCGATATGCTCTTCCCACTTTTGGGCCAGCAATATTTTGGCGCACTGGATTTGCTAGCTGTGACACTCGAGACCTTGCGGCCCACGCGGGCTGTCTCTGCTGCCGAACCGCGAATTTTCGCCAAGTGCTTGCACGAGCGTAAATCAATGGGAGCCGATTGATTGCGCCACGCCGGACATGAACAGGAGTAGACCCCTCCGACATTGGTAAGCTCGTAAGGCTTGGCGGCAGAGCCTTGTACGAGCACCTTTTCGCCGTCTGCAATTTCCTGCATGACGTCAGCGCTTGCCTGCACGGGCTTCGCTGCAACACGGGCTATGGCGCTCTCATCGCTCAACAGCGCCGCCAATTCGGTCTCGGAGTAGATGGTGACTCCGAGTTCTTCTGCCTTCTCGAGCTTCATGCCGGCGCGCGCTCCCGCGAAGAGTATGTCTGTCTTCTTTGTTACGGCGCCAGAGACAATGGCACCGAGGGCTTCGAGTTGATCGCCCGCTTGAGCGCGTGTCATCGTAGTTAGCGCCCCCGTGAGAACGACGTTCTTTCCGTTTACATCAATTGACATAGTAGCACTCCAGTAGGTAAAGGCGGACAGACAATCGAGAGCTTACTCGGTTAGCTTGAACGACTCGAGCAAGTCGGTAGCTTCTGCGATAAGTTCTGTAGCGGTCGGCGACCCGACTCGCATGATTTGATACATGGTTTTGTCACGGATGACGATTTTGTAGTGTCCGGCCATCTCACCCATTTGCGGATGGGTGGCGCTCAAGTCGAATTCGCGTCCGTGGTTGCCATCGAGTTTGAAATCCTTCTGGTTGGTAATTGTCGCCGAATATTGCTTAACAAGTCCGGCCTGGGCATCCACAATTGCTTTGAGCCGCGCTTCGTCGCCAGCGTCCTCTGCGAAAGGAAGATCGGAAACCATAACGCCATAAGCGCCTTGTGCGCCTTTCGCGTTAAACATGTAGGTTGTGAGGTCAATTTTTCCCACGGCAGTTGTGGTACTGGTTTCCTCCACCCGAGGAGCACGCAATGAAGACACAGAGAATTTGTGTTCGGCGGATACAAATTCGGTGGCCTTGCCAGCAGCAGCGGCCTTGTCTGCAGCAGCCTTGTCTGCAGCAGCCTTGTCGGCAGCCACCTTGTCAGCAGCGGCCTTGTCGGCAGTATCAGTCTTGGGCTTTTCGTTTTTGAGCTCCGTTGTTGGAGTGCCCTTTTTCTCCTCTTTGTTACAAGAGGTCGCAAGTAGCAACATAATCGGCAGAGCTATGAATTTTTTCATAGCCAGACGGTATCAGAAAAACTCCGCGATCGACTGGAGTGAGGGAACTAGAAATTCGAGATTCGCTCGATCAGATCTGGCCTGTCGATGAAGGGATTGCGATTGCCTTGGGCGGCTTCAACTCGCTCATTGCGTCGACGCTCTCGATCGTCGACAGGGTCGAGCCTGCTCCACTCTCGCAATACGACCTCTTCAAGGTCTTCCATGCTGCCATTCTCAGCTCGGGTATCATCGTCAAAAACAATACCAATCGTCGTGTCGTTTCGGTATCGAGCTACCATGTAGAAGTGCGCGCGAGCGATATCTCCGCGCCGCTCTGGGCGAACTTGATAGACCTTGCTGCGGCTGTCCGTCGTACTTCTCCCTAGGGTGGAACTTGGGTTGGCTGGTGAGCTGTTGTAGCCAAAACCAAAGGAGGAGCGTGAGCCGTTGCTGCTGATATCGGCGACATAAATATGGTGCAAGTCCGAAACCATTGGGTCGAGCTTCTTGAACTGCGCTTGCGGCCAGCTGTGTTCCGTGTTGTATCCGGCCATAAATGCCGTGATGCTATCGCCGGGAGTAGCCAGTGAAACGCCAGTGTAGATGCTCTCGACTTTGTCATCAAAAGAACCAACCATGCCGAAGAGCAATGTCCGAGCGCTGTTGACACCGTGATAGCCAAAGACTTGGTGGTCATTGATCTTCTCGTGCAGGGCGAAGAGCAAGTCATCGTCTTGCAAGCCGTCGAGGTCTGTATAGGTCGGAACTTCAGCGCCAGCTTTGTCTGCATTGCGTCCGAGAATAGGATTTAGAGCAAGCGTGTCGAATCGGGTGTCACCACTTTGTACTCGAAAGCTAAGCTCGAAGGGGCTGTCTCCATCGGTGATTGAGTCGCGAACTCCGGTCACTCGTATACTAACCGTACGCTGCCATTCGCCTCCGCCGAGAGCAACATCTTCGGGGTCATCACTGCAACCAACGTTGTCCAGCGCCGTACCTTCGGGGCAAAAGAACACCCTAGTTGGGTACACTAGCGCTTCGTCAAAGTTGTCGTTGTCGATCCAAATCTGAACTTCTGCAGTAGGACGCTCTGTCAGGTGAATTTCAAAAACTTGCGAAGACCCATCTTCTGATGTCTCAACGGTTTTGGCACTAACCGCGATAGGTCCAAGCTCTGGTTGGCATTTTTCTGAGAGACACTCGAGTGTGAGTCGGTAGTGGCCGCGGTCGAGACCTAGATAGGTGCCAAGTACGGCGACATACTCGCCTTCACTGGGAATGGTGAAATTCTTAATTCGAGCGTGTAGCCCGTATCCGCCGTCATCATCTTCGGCGACAAGCGGGCCCATGATTCCACCGGCGGTGGAAGGTCCGTACAGAGCCATCACGGAATCTAGTCTGGCGGCGCTGCCTCTGTGGGAGTTGTCGAGAGTTATTTGCGCGCCAGCAAGAGCGAGAAAGGTGTAGGTGTCGTACTGGTTGTCGGTCTCGAAATCGCCGAGTACTTCGCCGCCATAGCCAATCTCACCTTGTGGGGAGAACTGGCTGGCTAAGCCGTCGGCTTTATCTGGGTCACCGAAAGAGAAGGGCTCTTTGTTGGAGTCACTGCAACTGGCGAGGGGGCCAACCAGAAGGCCAACCAGAACGGGGCCAACTAGAAGGAGGCGTCTGGGGAGAAGTGTCGGAAGGGAGAGCATGGTTTTAGACACAAGCGAAAAGTGTGCCAAGGAAATCATGCCAGCGCCCTCCGAACTAGCTGAAATTACAAGCCAGATCACTCCCGCTGGCTACTGAAGTGGCTAGTTTAGTGGGGTGAACAGAAGCGGGTAGGTACTAATGTCCACGTTCTTGCTCTCCGGCTTGGTTAGCGCCAATTTGTTAACCTGAGAAATGACGCAGGCTTCGAAGGGCAGATCGGCGAGTTCGGTCCGCGCGACTCGGGGATAGAGAAAGCGGCCGGTCTTTGCCTCGACTGTGAAGCTCAGAATAATCGTGCCGCGCAATGCTCGGTGGCGCCAGAGCGCATCGGTGTAGCATTGTGTGAGTGAGCCCTTGATGGAGTCCATCTGTCCGGCCACGTTGCCGCGGAAGTTCTTGCTGAGTCCGCCGCCGCAAGCGGATGCTGTGATTGTCAACGCTGCTGTTGCTAGAATAGTTCTCAGTGTGGTGGGCATTTAATCTTCGTCCTCAACCAGGGTTCGTTTTTGGCTTTGCTTGACTATTGTGAACTCAACGCGGCGATTCAGATCTCGTCCTTCTTCGCTCTCGTTGGTAGCAATCGGACGTTCTGGGCCGTACCCTTTTGCCATCATGCGTTCTTTCTTGACTCCAACACTGACCATGAAGTCAATGACAGCGGCGGCTCTCTCTTTAGAAAGTTTCTTATTGATTCGGACTCCGCCGGTTGAGTCAGTGTGGCCCTCAATGTCCATGAGTTCAATCTGCGGATTCTCGATCAGCATGGTGGCAACCTCTGTGAGTAGAGGATGGGATTCGGGAAGAATGTCTGCACTGCCGGACTGAAACATCACCTTTTCTTTGATTGCGATGGCAGAGTCGGTGAGTACCACGCGCGGTGGTCTTTTTGCCGGACGTTCCGACTGGATTTGCATTGTCGGAAAGGGATCTTGCTGTTTGTTTCCCTGCAGGAGGGAGCAGCCGGAGGTGAATACCAAGGCCGTGGCCAGAACGATTCGCATGGCAGGAGCCTATCGCAATACGGCCAAGAATTGCTGAGTTGGGAAATATTCTTTGAGGCTGCACGATGTTTGAGCCACTCGCGACTGAAAAGGCATTCACTGGACTTGCAGCCTACGGGTTTGAGCAAGCATGATCGGTGGCCGGTAGAGCAGTGGTATGGAAGCTCCGTGCTGCTCGTATTTGATGGGATTGAGGATTCAACAATGATATTTAGGCAACTAGTTGATGCACGGTCTTGGACATATACTTACCTTCTAGCGGATGAGGAGAGCAAGGAGGCGATACTTATCGACCCTGTGTTCGAGCAAGTCCGGCGTGATTCCGCTCTACTTCAGGAACTCGGGCTTACACTAAAGTACACGGTTGATACCCACGTTCATGCAGATCACGTGACCGGCTCGTGGCTGTTGCGAGAGCGCCTCGGTTCGAAGATCGCGCTGATGAAAGACTCTGGAGCGACCGGAGTCGATCTTGAACTCAGCGAAGGAGACACGCTTGCGTTTGGAAAGCGTCATCTTCGTATACTGTCTACCCCCGGACACACCAACGGTTGTGGCACCTTTGTTCTCGACGATGAATCCATGGCTTTCACTGGTGACAGCCTGATGATTCGCGGTTGTGGCCGGACAGATTTTCAACAGGGAGACTCTAGGGTGATGTACCAGTCTATTCATAAAAAGTTATTCACCCTGCCGGAGAATTGCAGCATCTACCCCGGACACGACTACAAAGGCCGATTGATGACATCGGTCAAGGAAGAGAAGGAATTCAATCCTAGATGCGGCGGAGCGCGGAGTGAAGATGACTTTGTCGGCCTGATGGAAAACCTAGGATTGCCTCATCCGGCTCAGCTTGCTGTGGCACTTCCAGCCAATCTCAAATGTGGAGAGCCGTCCGATGGCAAGCCCATGCCGAAGGAGCCGGACTGGGCACCTCTTCGCTATAGCTTCGCAGGCCTCTGGCAAGTCGAAGCACAATGGCTCATGGAACATCAGCGCGAGGTACAGATGGTCGATGTTCGTCCGGCCGAAGAAATTGCGACAACCCTGGGAACCATTGCTGGGGCCACTCTGTTGGCGTTGGATAACGTTGTAACCGATGCTGAGAAGCTCGATCGCTCGAAGCCAATTGTCGTGATTTGTCGTTCAGGCGGGCGCTCTTCCCTGGCGACGCTGAAACTGATGAAGGCCGGTTTTGAGAAAATTGCCAACCTCAACGGTGGCGTTCTGTGCTGGTCGGCCGACGGTGGCGATCTAGTCTCAAAAGTCTAGCCAACTTCACCGCTAGAAAAATCCACCAAACAAGCGGCCGGTATCAGATGTAACTTCAGGGCAAGCAGCTGCAAGTTGTTTGGGCGACCTCGGCGTCTGGTGTCTTGGCCTTGACGGTCAATGGCACAATAGGCGCAGTGTCTCGGACAGAGTGCCAGAATCTCATGCAGCAGATGCAGAAGAACATGAACATGAGCCACGAAACCCCGACTCGAATTATCAACAACATGGGTGGTAACAATTGCGCCTGCGGGGATTCGAGATGCAATTGCTTGCGCCAGGTGTTGGTTAGCCGCTAGTTAGCGAGGTCCGGGCCCTTTACGGCGGTCCTTGCGGGCATCTTTGCGATCTTTTCTGATCTCTTTACGTCCGGTTTTGGCTTCTTTGCGAGCGGCGTTCGCTGCTTTTCGGGCTTCCCGTGCTGCCTTCATTGCAGCTTGGCGTTTTTCTTTTGCTGCTTGCCGAACTTCCCGTGCTGCCTTCATCCCAGCTTGGCGTTTTTCTTTTGCTGCCTTGAATGCCGCTTTCCGCTCTTCTCGCGCTGCCTTCATCTCAGCTTGGCGTGTTTCGCGTGCCGCCTGCCGAGCTGCTTTCGCTTCTTTGAACTTCGCTTGGCGCTCTTCTCGCGCTGCCTTAACCTTCGCTGCGCGTTCTGCCCGGGCCGCGTCTCTGGCTTCTTTGGCCGCTTTGAATTTCGTTCTTCGCGCTTCTTGGGAAGCTGCGAATTTCGCTTTCCGGGCTTCTTGGGCCGCCTTAAATTTCGCTCGCCGTGCTTCTTGAGTTGCTTTGAACTTAGCTTGTTTGGCTTGGCGAGCCGCTTTCATCTCTGCTTGTCTGGCTTCGCGAGCCGCAGTTCGCGCTTCTTTGGCCGCCTTGGCTTTTGCTTGGCGTTCTTCCCTAGCCGCTTTTGCTTTTGCTTTTCTGGCTTCGAGAGCTGCGACGAATTCAGCTTTACGCGCTGCGTTTGCCGCTTTACGTGCTTCCTTCGCTGCTTCGCGAGCTTCTCTGGCTGCTTGCACTCGAGCGGCCTGCTGTGCTTTTCGCTCATCAGGAGTGAGCTGCTTTCTCTTTACTGGCGCTACGATGCGTCTTTCTTGAGGGGCAGGCTTGGTCGCCGGTTGGGCAAACGCTGGAGTGGCAAATGCCAGTAGGGTTCCTAGAAGTACAACTCGCATCGAAGGTTTCATAATCTCTCCTGAGCGCAAAAACGCGCTGGTCTCTATTCTTAGTAGCGTGAAAAATATCACTGTCTGATGCCATAAAGAGGGGTTCGGTTGGTAAATCTTCATCGGAAGACCGAGCCGGCTGGAGAAATGTGAGATCGCTTACGCTACTTCGCCGGTTTGCTGGGATTTCTCGGAGATCTCGGGCGCGGTCCAACGATGTTGCAAATACAGGATATTGGCGGCATTCCCATGCACTCGCCCACCTCAGCGAGTCGCAGGTGACCCAAATCTCATTCCGAAAGATTGCTGAAGAAATCTATCCTTGCGAGTTGTCCGGCCGAGGCAATGCCAGTGGAAGTAAGATCAAGACCGGCAATGCCGATACCGCCCATAGTGGTTGTTGAAACAGTCCAACAACAGCGAGTACCGAGGCCAATAACACGATGCTGACTCGAATCTGTGCGTAGCGCTGTCGCCAACGCGGTCGAACCCAAAGTAGTGCTAGATCCATAGGGAAAAATAGTAAGAGGTTCTCGTTATATCTCGCCATCGGCAAAGGACTGAGTATCGCCAGCGCCCACAAGAGAAGCGCAAGAACAAAGAGCACAAGCACACCTGGGATCAGATGATAGAATCGAATTTTTCGCTTGAACCAAGCCCACAACAAAGGGCACGCGAGTAGCAGAGAGAGCAGAAAGATATAGAAACGCCCGTTTCCTGGCTCGGTATTGAAGTCCGGGCCTTTTCGCTGGTAGACAACAATAGGGACTGCACCGTATCTCTCTTGTACGGCTGCCCTGAGAATCCTTGGCAAAAACATCGCATTGTATTCGGTAGGGTGGTTGTCACCGATTCGTCCGAGAACGTAATCGGTCGCGAGTCCCAGGATGGGCATAGAAGCGAAGCCTTCCCGTCCAAAATCGCGAAACGATGGCGCGATTTCTGATTCGGCACCTCGTTTCAGCGCCCCACCGGTGTTTTCATCAAGGATGTCGCGAAGCCGAGTCGCGCAATTGTTGTTGAAATGGTGGTAGTGGTAGTAGCGATTCTCTTCTAAACTGTCGAATTCGAGCTGGGCTGCGATCGCGCGAGCTTGTTCTTCTGGCAACTGTAGCTCCTGCACCCAGACGTCCCGATCTCGGTGTACATAGAGCCCAAGCATCGTGGGAGGTGCCTGCGTAGATACCCAAAACTTGGACCGCCCTCGGACAAACCCCCAACCCATACCAACCGGGTCCTGGAAGTTTGTGGTTCCGTAGTTGTAGCAGTTGTCCGAGTTTGGATGGTTTGGGTAGCGAACGCAGAGCGCGGCATGTCCGAATTTCTCGGTAAAGTGATCACCGATACCCATCGTATAGAGATCGATCATCGGAGCTTCACCATTTGGTTGTGCTGCGGCTGTGTTTGGAAGGCAAAAACTGCAAATGATGCAGAGCACCAAGGCCGATGTGACCTGGCGCACGAAAAGGAATGGCATTACCGAAGGATACCTCGCCATTGGATAGGGGACCAGTGAGATCCCTTTTCATTCCGCCATTGCATGAATAAAGTCGCGTGTCTAGGACAGACCTGATGCCAATGCGGACATCTATGCAAGAGCAGGAAGATGAGGGGGAGTAGAAGAATGAGCGCACACGGCTACAGAATACGACCGAAGTGCTGTAGCCTCACGCGTTAGGGATGGGGCGCAGGACAACGAATACACGTTTTGGAGAAGTCGGTGGAGACATTGATGTTACTTTCGCCGACATTGTTCGGGCCTTGGAAAGTCGTTCTCCTTCTTTTTCTTCGATGGTTGTCCGGTATCTCGGCCAGCGAGATCCGGACGAGAATCGACCTGAAGAGCCCTCGGACGACGACTTTCCCGAGTTGAGCGCTGATGCGTGGACACTAGGTAAGCTTCGAGAATCAGTCTCACAGGGCAATATGTGGGGGAAAACGCCAGACGAGGCACAAGCGGCACGCGGAGCTGCTTGGAATGCTCTTATGGCGGCACCACATGCGCCTCCTCGCCTCAAGCTCGGCGATATGATGATCGAGCTTTACAAGTCAGATGACCCGTGGTCTCGGCAATCCATTATACATATTTTCTCCGAGGCCAAACTCGGGTGGGGCGTTTGGAAGGGGTTCAAAACGGTCTACAAGCTTTCTGAAGAAGCTCACGACTCAGAGATGTTCGGAGTACTGGCTTGCCGAATTGACCTGTTTCACAACACCACGGGCGAAATCTCTGGCGCGACTGCCAAATACATGCGTCGCCGAGCCTGGCGCTATCTGCGTTTTCTCGGACAAGCTATGCCCGAGCAGTTTCCCAGCTTTGCGTGTCAGGTGTTGCGGCACTATCCTCAAGATACATCCTTTTACAGGAGTTGGATCGCCAGTCAGGTATGGAATCATGAAGATCTAAAAGGTTCCAGCGGCGGAGTATGGTTTGACGGACCTCCAGAGAAACTCAGCAAGAGGGCCTATGACGAGTCGTGGAAACTCAGCGCGAGCCCGCTCTTTCGCCTGATTGAAGATGCCCGCAGTGACACGGTTTGCAACTTCGCGATTCTGTGCTTAAAGGCCGATTTTAGTGAAGAACTCCGAAATTTGGAGCCCGCGTGGCTCGTGCGTGCAGCGGCCAAAGAGTTGGCTACAGTCGATGCATTTGTCGTAGAACTTCTTCAGGCAAACCCCGAATTTCACCAAAGCAAACTGGCGAAATTAGGGTTGGAAGAAATGGTTGTTAACTTGTTGCGCAGCCGCAATGAAGCAGTGGTTCAATATGCCATCGACTACTGCAACGCGCAGTCTCCGAAGATAGACAACGAGCAACTTCTAGAACTGGCAGAAATGGGTGGCGCAAAACTCACAGCCTTTGTTTCTGCGAGGTTTGAAAAGGCGTCCCCAAAGGACATCGGTCTTTCTCTCTTGGTACGGATGCTGGGACTGAGCGGATTGGCGAAACTGGGGAAAGCAAAGTTTAGGAGTGGCTTTAAAACCAGGGATATCGACGTCGAGACCTACGTCCTTTTGGTGACAAGCGGACGTGACCAGCGCGGCTTTATCGCCGAGTTTTACAAAAGCGCGAAAACCGCAGTTCCCACAAGCCATCTGCGAGCCCACGCAGAAGTTGATGGCCTTCCCGGTTCGCGTTTGCGCAACCTAATGCGCGAGCTTGGCAAGCGCAGTGCTAGCGAGATCGGCGTAGCTTGGATTAAAGAGTCACTCTTTCACTCCGAACTCGGACACCATGTTCAGGCTTGGCTGACCTCGGGCATACTCAAGGGCAGTGATCTGGACACCGATTGGCTCAAAACTCTGGTTACCAGGCCTTCATGGCGAGATTTGGCTCTGCAGCTACTGGGCAATACCGAGCTCGTGGCCAGTCACCACATCGGTTCTGGGTGGTTACTAAAGGCAGCAAAACACTCGGACACGCGGGTCAGCGAGTTTGCTCATTCTTACTTGTTGCACAATTTCTCGCCGGACGACTTTGCATTGGAGCGAGATTCAAAGGATGTATCGGTCGGTGTAGATACAGTCTTTGCACTTCTCGGAGAAGAAGCTTCTGTCCGGCGTTTTGCTGCCAGCTACTTACTTTTGCACCACCCGGTGCTTTCGGAGCAAGAGGCTGGCACACTTGGCATCAAACCAAGACTCAAAAGTGGGGACTACGGTCTCTCGCGTCTGCAACCCTTACTTTTTGATTCTCGCCTAGACGTTCGGACATTTGCTTGCAAGGTGGCCAGAGTCGAGCTGCTGAGCTGGAAGTCGCCAGAACTCGCCTACGATTTAGCCAGTAGCAGTTTTCGCGAAACGCGAGTACTCGGTTCAGAGGCGCTTCTCGGTATTGGCGAAGCCAAGGGAGCTGCGACATTGACACCTCCGATCAAATGGCTCGATTCGGTTCGCGCCTTTGCCATGGCAGAGAGTTCTATCAAAGCGACTCGTGAGATCGCTCTAATGCTGATTCGCCGGCACTACAGCAAAATTGGAAGTGCAGAGAAACTCTCATGGCTAATGGATAGCCCCGACCGAGAGGTACGCCTCTTTGCAGTGCGCTTACTGTGGGAGAAACATCGTCCACTACCGGGGCCGCGGGATGAAGGTCGGCAGCGTTTCGACTCCAACGCGACCTTGCGTGAGTTTGTTCGAACGGTTCTATTTGGCTTGCCTCCAGGGCGAATGGAGCGACGAGACGGCGGTGATGCCGCGGAGAGTCCGCAGCCAGCCAGTGTCGCCAAACGGCAGGTCATCGAAGTTGTCCGAGACATGGCGCTGGAGTCGGCCGAGTTTGCCGCTATTGTTACCCCGGTTCTAGAAGAGTTCTTGCTATCTAGAGCCAAAGGGGAATGGCAAAGCTGCGTTGCCGCACTGGCGCAAATGCGAGCCAAGCATCCCGGATTGCAAACAACACTCCCCGACGCAATCTCAGCTCAACCTGAAGATGCTACTGCTGCCGAAAGGGTCGTCTAAACCGTCATGGCCAAGTTTTTACCGCACATTGAACGTCTTGAATCTATCTCGTACAGGGCAGATCTAGTTGCCATCGCCGGACGTCGCGATGCAAAGGGGGCCACAAGCTCTGTTCACATCGCTAAGTTGCCCAAGCTCGACGCTTGCGTTTCAGTCGAAATCGGACCAAGTGTTTTTGCTCTCTGCTTCGTCGGCGATCTCTTATGTGTTGGCGATAAAGATGGCAACCTGCACGTCATTGATTGCTCAGCCACAATCACGGGCATATCTTTCGTTGACAAGAAACGCCACAAAGGGGCAATACGCGCAGTGATGGCAGTTGGCGATCTAATCGCTAGTGTTGGCGACGATGGTACCTTGGTACTGTCCGAGGTCTCTGTTTCAAAAATCGGCGGGAGAAAAAAACAGGTGCTTTCGCAACGAGCGCTGCGTACTCTTGCTGTCGACTCGGAGGGAGCATTGCTTGCTGCCGCAGGTGACGACGGAATTGTCCGCTCCCTTCTCGTTTCGGAGGTGGGGCTCGTCACAAAGGTAGGAGCGACGAGCACCGCTGTCCGAGAAATGCCCATGGGGCATGGTGTTGGTGCACTGTGTTTCTTGGGCGACGGGCGAATCGCTGCCGGTTGCGCCGATGGTGGTCTGCGCATGGTGTATCTCGAAGGTGATGCATCGGTTGACGATCGCGCGAAAAATGCGGCTCACACTTCTGCAGTGCGCTCGCTCCTCTACTCTCCTGAACTCAACGATAAAGCGAAGCGTCCGTTGCCAAGGAGGCTCATCAGTATTTCAGAAGATGGCACCGCCAAAGCGTGGCAAGTTGATACTCGGCGAAAACCTCCCACAACTACTATTTCAAAGAGCGCATTGACGGCGGCTGTTTTAGTGCCCGCCAATGAGCGCGCTAAGGCCAATCGCCGAGGTGGCACTCTCATTGTTGTAGACAAAGGGCGGTGTGTAACCCTTGTTGAAGTGGATGAAGAGGGCAAGCTCTCCGAGGACAGCAACGTTGTCCGCTCACAGCTTGAAGAAATTCAAGAGCATCTTAAGTCGCGCAAAGATGATGTTCGTGTCAAAGCTTGTGCTGCGCTTACCCTCCTGCCAGAGGACGAGGCTCGTCGTCTATTGGACGGTGTTTTGTCCGACGATAGCAGCGCCCTCGTGCGAAGAGCGGCAGCGGGTGGTATTGCCAGCAGCGATCGCCGTCTCAGTCGTCCAGCTCTGCGGGCTGCGCTCGATGACTACGACAAAAGGGTCCGCGAGTCGGCTTTAGTTTCGCTGGAGAAGATCGAACGAGACACGCCGATTGCGGCCGCTCGAGCAGCCTTGGATTCGAAGAAATCGGACATCCGAGCAGCAGGTGTAAAGAAGCTTCCGAGCCTTCGCGAATTTTCTCCACTTGTGCCGACGCTCATCGCAGATGCGCTTTCCGATGCCGAGGCGGTTGTCCGAGATGCCGCCCTGGATGCGCTCTACATATTGGAAGCAAAGCAGCCACTGCAAGCGGCGCGAATCGCGTTAGGCCGTGGACCGGCGTCCATTCGTGGCGAAGTCCTAATGCGAATTGGGCGCACCCGTATGGCGTTGACTGGCGATGGCAGTGAACTCATCGAAGATGCGTTGGATGATGCGGACGACTCGGTACGAAGCATTGCTTTTCTGACAGCGATTGCCTCTCGCTCGGCCCTGATCGCCAAAGTTCGCGCCGTGGATAGCCACACTCAAAAGGCCATCGCAGAGTTGGAACGCCATGGCAGCTTTGCCGAACTCGGACAGGCTAGTTCTGTCAGCGAGGCTGACCTTCGGCCGCTCTTCGCCGCTATGGCTTGTCGGTACGCGGACACGGCGGTTCGGGCTGCACGTCTATTGGCATTGCTAGGTGATCCACGCGCGACCGGGGCATTGCTCCAGCTCAGTCGGGAGTCGGACGCTACACTGAGACTCCACGTTGTGGAAGCACTGATGTCCGCGTCTATGGCGATGCCTGGCGATGCGCGGGTGTTGGATCGACTTCGGTGGATGATTGACGATTCCGAGCAAACGGTGCGTCACTCGGCCTTCGATGTATTGCAAATGTTCGCCGAAGGTAATGGCGCAAGCGGACAGATCGAACTCGCGGCGTTGGCGCTCCGGGCGAGCAGAGAGGACATTCGCGTACGAAGTCTTCCTGTCTTGGTGAAATTCGGAGGGAGTGGGCAGTTTGCGGGCATGAAAGATTTGTCCGATCGAGCCGATGTGCTTTTGGGGGATGCCCTCGACGACGAACACGATAAGGTGCGCGGCGAAGCCTTTCGCACGCTTTGGGCCTGGCACAGCAAGAACCCTCGCAAAGTTCTTGAGAGGGCAAGCGCTTGCCGGCAGCCAGAAGTCCGTCGTCGGGTAGTCAAAGAATTACCCAATCAAAAGCCGGCAGCGAATGCGTGGGCCGACGAGCTCTTATTGCAACTTGTCGGTGATGCGAACGAGAGGGTTGGTGTAGATGCGTTTGAGGCAGTGGCCAAACCTAAAGGTGGAAAGTCCAGGATTGAGCTCTACGTCCGAGCACTCAACTCGACATGTGTTGCGGTTCAGCTTCTCGGTCTTCAAGGGGCTCCAAAAGCGGGCGCCAGCGAGCTT
>JAESTW010000860.1 GCA_016763395.1 Kofleriaceae bacterium | reverse complement strand
TTTCGAACAAAAGTATTCGACCCCTTCTTCACGACAAAGGCCAAAGGGACAGGTATTGGTCTGGCTACGTCATTTCGAATTGTACGAGATCACGGCGGAACCCTGTCCCTATGTGAAAAACCGACAGAGGGAGAGTGTTTTTGTATCTCTCTACCCGTCGTATTCCCTGTGCCCTAACATTTGAGAGTGAATTCAACGCGCAAAAGCACGCGGACAACACGATTGTCAGATAGCCTGCGCGCATGCAACTGAGCGAAATGAAGATCATCATCACCGGTGCCGGCGGCGGCATGGGTGCCTACTTTGCCACACGAATCGTGGAGGCAGGTGGCCAAGCAGCGGTTTGTGACCTAAATGAAGAGGGACTCACTGCGCTGAGCGAAGCGTGCAAAGATATGCCAGGTAAGATTCACGCTCGTGTATGCGACGTGTCCGATGAAGCAGCGATTGGTTCCTTTGTCGATTGGTCCTATGAGCAAATGAATGGGCTCAACGGGCTGGTCAATAACGCCGGACTACTTCGTGACGGATTGCTCGTAAAGAAAGATCGAAAGACTGGTGAAATTCTTAAAATGAGCAAAGAGCAGTGGCAGCTTGTTATCGACATCAATCTAACTGGCGCCACATTGATGGTTCGAGATGTTGTTGCCAAAATGCTGAGCGAAGACCAAAATCCTGGCGTTATCATCAACATGTCCTCACTTGCTCGCCACGGAAACCGCGGACAGAGTAACTACGTTGCGGCAAAATCTGCACTCTCCGCCAATACGGTAACCTGGGCCCGCGAATTTGGGCGCTTCGGCATTCGAGTTGGAGCAATCGCACCGGGCATGATCGAAACCCCGATGACTGAGGGAATGAACGACAAAGCCCGCGAAGCCCTGGTCAAAATGGTCCCAGTAGGCCGAGTTGGCCAGCCCAAAGACATCTGGCAAGCCGTTCAATTTATCATCGAATGTGACTATTTCAGCGGCCGCACACTCGATGTCGACGGTGGGCTCTCGATGTAGCTTGCCTTCGCAGAATTCCTGCTATCCTTCACACACGGTGACAGGAACGGAACTCATTGCTCTTCCCAAAGAGCTACGCATCGAAAAACGCGTCTCTAACACGGTGCGTTCTAGCGCGGGAACATGGTTGCCAGTCGCTCTGCTGGCGCCTTTTGCTTTCATGGCGGAAGTTGTTCCTGCCGCTATCGGCATATTGCTGGTGATCGGATTCACTCTCCGGGAATTTCGCCGTTCTCGGACAAATGTACTTCCGGTTCTGGAAATGGCAGACCGAGGCAATATCGAAGAGGCGACATTTCAGGTCGCCGAGATGGCCAAAAAAGAGCGCGATTGGCATCGCAAGTCTTTCCTGATCGCCTTACTCTCCACCTTTGAATTGCGCGCCGGGAACCGCGCCAATGCCCTCGTTCTGGCCAGAGAGTCAGTCCGGCACCCGCAAGACAAGCAACCTGTACTCACTCGATCACTCAAGGCCAACTTGGCGATGATATTGATGTTGGACGGGAAACCAGAAGAATCCCTAGATACTCTGCCTGGCGAACCAACTCCTGATCCGGTTACGGACACCAACCGCATGCTCATTTGGGCGAGAGCTGGCAGGTGGCAAGAGGTCGCGGACTACAAACATCAAAAACTGCCAGATATGCAGGGTTTGCGGCACAACAACCGCATTGTGGCACTTCTCAAAGCGGCAGCGCTCTATCACACACAAGGTGGAGTTCTTAAAATTCAGCGTTTTATGGATGAGGCTCGGCCCACGCAGGCAGAGGAATACGACTATCTAAAGGCCGACTGGCCAGAGCTCAACGAGTTCATCGAAGCGCATCCAGAGCTCAAGTCCCGCCGCAACATCCTGCAGCGAGCATAATCCGGGCTGGGCGCCAGCGGTATCTAACCTACTTGAGAACGTTCCTTCTCGGCACTCATAGGCACATCGAGGTTGGTTGAAGCTAGTTTGCGCTTACCACCGTCACTGTTCGCTCACCATCATCGGAGGCAATCGCGACAATGCGCATCTCATCGTTTTTCTGAATCACAAACATGTGTCCTTCGCTATTGTCGCTATCGTCTAGTACTTGCCAACCACGAGTCTCAAAGTCCTTTCGATAGAACTCGGACAACTCATCGATGCTCTCTTCACACTCGATAAAGACGGTGATTGTCTCGCTGTTGCCGATCTCCCCTGCACTGAGCATCCTGCGTCCCGAAGGCGGCCGGCGCATGCCAGTCATGGCAAAACCCGGTGCGTCGCCCTCGGTGGGAAACATGTCAATGGGGCGAAAGTCGCCCTCTGTCCATACTGCCACAACTCGCGTGCCTCCTTCGACACGAGTGACGCTTGCGTAGTGAAATTGTCCGAGGTCTGCCAAATTGCCGCTTTCGACGAAATCGCTGGCTTTAGCAGAGAGTGTCTCGCGACTTGCATTGGGCAAACCGTGTTTGATGCAGGCGACAAAGCCTATCTCGCCATCAACCGCCCGGCGGGTTAGATCGGTCCAAGAGCGATCTTGAACAAGTGATACTGCCTCGTCCTCCTGTCCGAGTACTTGCAGTCCATTCTCCTGCTCTGTGAAGCTGCCGGTACCACCGCGGCACCAGGATTCATAGTAATCGAGCGCAGTGACCATATCTTGGTCGGTGATAAATACACGGAATCCAAGTTGCTGTCCGTTGAGAACGACCCCACGCTCGCCGCTGCCCATCCCTGTCTCGGAGAGCAGTTGCAAGTGCCGTCCGAAGTCCAACATCGCGTCATCAGCTCGGACAACTGCGGAGCGTACGAGCAGGACGAGTGCTATGGAGAGGGTGACGATGGTGAGAAGGCCGACCCGGACTAGTCCGGCTGAGTAGCGGCGGATTTGCTTTAGTTTGCTTGTTTTAGTCATCTTTTGAACGGGCATCCAGGAAGAGCGCTACTGACATCACAGTACGCACTTCTAGCGATTTCAAGAAACTCTCGATTTCGTTCATTGCACATCATGCTGTAGTTCGCAGAAATAGAGTGTTCGCCGCCACCAAGTATCGATGGTTTGACAACTGAGGAAGCTGGAGTAACCCGAATCCCTTCGTTCAGTCCCAATATGGTCAGTCCGAGGGTATTGGCACTACCGAGCATGCCATCGAGCGCAGACGTTTGACTGCTAAGTTTATCCCTTCGTTCTTTCGCCTTCCGCATCGACTGTTCATCAGGGAAACTTCCACCAAAGAGATCTGCCACTGACTCAGCCTTACCCCCGATTGTTGAGACCGGACAATCGTCGGGTAGAAAGTCCTTTTGACACCCATTGACTGCGTAACTCCAAGCGCAGGATCTGGCCTTTACTCCCATTTCTATCTTTGTCGCGTACGCTCGATGGAAGTAAATGATTCCGGCAAGCACGACAATGAAGAATGGCAGCACGATGACGCCTTCGACCATGGCCGCACCACGATTATTGGATAGTAAGT
>JAESTW010000859.1 GCA_016763395.1 Kofleriaceae bacterium | reverse complement strand
TCCTATGAGTCCATTCGTCGACCAGGAAGACCCCGCCATCGTCGCTGCCGCCCAACAGGGAGACCGTGACGCGCTCACCGAGGTAGTTGCCCGTCACCGGCCGTGGATCTTCAACATCGCCCTACGCATGTTGGGCGAGCGAGAAGCCGCCGAGGATGCGACGCAAGAGATCTTCATCAAGGTCCTGCGACGAATCGGGAGCTTCGAGGGGCGCAGTTCGTTCCGCACCTGGCTCTACCGCGTCGCCTTCCACCACTTGCTCAACGAAAAGCGCAGCAAGTTTGAGCAGAACATCACCAACTTTGACGATTTCGCCGCGGGATTGGAGGCTACGCCGAACCTCGGCATGGATGACATTCCAGAGCCGGAACGCAGACTCCTTGTAGAAGAGGGCAAAACCGCGTGCATGACTGGCATGCTGCTCTGCCTAAACCGTGAGCAGCGGCTGGCCTACCTCCTTGGCTCGGTCTTCGAGCTGTCCGACACGCAGGCGGCCGGAATCCTGGACATCCCACTCGCCACCTTCCGCAAGCGCCTACAGCGAGCCCGCGCAGACCTGCACAACTTCATGCACAACCAATGCGGCCTCATCAACGCCCGCAACCCCTGTCGCTGCGCCCGCAAAACCCGAGCCTTCATCGAGTCCGGTCACCTGGATCGGGACGACCTCAAGTTCCAACGCGACCGGATTGCATCGATCGCAGAAGCGGCACCACGCGACGCTGGAGTGTTCTCCGAGAAGCTGGAACACGACTATCCTGCGCTCTATCGAGAACACGCTTTCTCCGATCCCAAGACGCTGAAGAAGCGTCTGTCCCAGATGCTCGAGGACACCGCGTTCGATGGCTTGCTGCCCCGGCCGTCTGAGACGCTTTTCGAGCCCGGCAAGGGGTAAGCAAAAAGCCCCAACAACCGTACGGGCTTCTCTTGGCTCCCCCTAGCGGACGAGTTTAGAACTCTTTGCATGGCTCCTTCGCAGAAGGTGAGGAGTGTTTTCGAGCAGCTCAATCGCATCGCAGCATGAACCGGAAGTTCTTCGACTACGCGATGCCACTAGCTTGGGTTCTCGGAAAGGCGCCGCCGTTGATAACCACTACGGCATGCTTGCGTAGCCCGCGCCATGAGCTAAACAGTTGAAACAGAATTGCCGGAGCATGGACGAGCCAAGAGTAAGACAGCGCTGGACGCTAGGTACCGGGGATCTGGACGCAGCGCTGCGGCGGGTTGGCGACGCCGGTGCTGGTGCATTGCTGACCATCGTGGTGCAGCACTCGTCACTGGTCTCTCTTCGGTCCGAGGGCCTTCAGCGAGATGACGAAGGTGACCGCCTGCTGCTTGCATGGCAGACGATAGTGAAGTTGCTCCCCAAACACACCGTTGGTCTCCGAGATGGCTGGGGACGGTTCAACTTTGTGCTCGAAGCAAGTGAGGAATTTTGCATAGAGCTGGGCAAAGAAGTCATTGCATCGCTGCTTGAACAGACATCGTGGCGGTGGCACGATGAGCACGATTGGCGAGAATCCCAGAGGTATCCGACGGTAAGATTCATTGCCTACTGACGGTGCACCCGAGTGGCGAAGGAACTAGTTGAAGCTCTCGAAGGCGTGGTCGATTTGGGTCAGAGTCGGCTGGCGATTTCGAGCCCGGTAACAGGTAAGCAGAAGCCCAAACAATTGTATCGCCAGCCGCACGGGAATGTCTCAAGGAGTGAAGTCGTGATCGTACTCAGATACAAATTTGACTTTGGGGTGGGACGCTCTGATTTCGGATCGAAATTCTTTGGGACAATTATCAGACACCCGAATATGTGTTAGAGAAGTGAGCTCGGCGAATTCCGTTGGTAGCGTTTTTTGAACCAGTTTCGTCTCAGCCAAATCGAGATAGCGCAGGGCTCGGAGCGAGCCTATTGCGGCAGGAAGAGACGCTAGGCTCCGATTATGTCCGAGCCGCAGAATCTCTAGACTCCCCAGCCCACACAAGGCGCTGATGTCCTTTAGAGGATTCATCCCAATGGAAATGTCCTTTACTGACTTCCAATTTGCGATATTGGCCGACACCTTCTTTATTCGATTCTCGTCGAGATTGGCAATCTTGACATTGGGAAAGGTAAAAATGGTCTCTACATCTTCGTCTGCAAAACGCATCTTGCGCAGCCAGACTGTGGTAATCGACTTCATCCCAGCAATCTCAGCAGGAATGTGGAGCGAATAGTCGTAGCAGTTGTACAGCCCGTCGGCCTTCCTCACACCATCAGATATTTTCTTAATCACATCATTTTCGCCATCGAGACTTGGCTTCTTGTTAAGCTCCGCGATGCGACCGCGAAACGCCTTTCGATACGAACGTCCTAGCGCTGTTTTCGCAGAAAGCCCAAACCACACTTCGGCATTTTCCTCGTGGGTGCTCCAGTAATCGTCGATCAGCCCCAAAGTGCTTAAACCCGTTTCCATCTTGTGATAGCCGTAATCGCCACTATCCAATGCACTTTGTGCATCTTCTTTTCCCAGCTTTACAGCCCAATCATCGGGCGACATCCTAGGCTTGAATCCCATCCGATGAGGGTATTACATCCGTAACCTTGGGCGATAGGCTCGCGGGGTTAAAGATTTACACGAAGTATTGAGAAGGTCAAAGTGAAGGAAGGCATCACCCGCGACAGAATGATTCCGCACGCTGATGAGCGCACCATCACAATGAGGTATTTTGTGAATACGTCGGTGGACTGGTGAAGCTGCACGAAGTCACCTCGGTCTCCCGGCACAACCACTAAGAACATTTCCATTCCTGCGGGACTACAAACGCAGCGATACGGCAAGCTAGTCCTGCCAGAAATAGGCATTTGCGGTCAAACCTTGTCCGACATGGAAGTGAAGGTCCCCGCTTCGACGAATCCTGGGGTGTCGATGCTCTGATTGGCCTCGACTTCTTCCGGCGGTTCCCCGGCCTTATCCCGAGGGACACTCAGTGATAGACCGACTGTTCTCTCAGTCACTACCAACCTTGAAAGTCCTGACGACTTCGATCTTGCCGATGATGGCATCGTTGAATGCGTCTAGTTCCTCCGCTGGAATCCAATACTCCTCGTGGTGCCGAGCGCCCACGATCTCCGTCTGATACTTGGCGAGAAAAGCCGTGTTCACGTCGAAACGGGTGACGTAGCCAACGCCTTGGTCGCGGGCGTCCCACTTCTCAGAAATCTCACATGCGTACTGTTCGTTGCAGACCGGATAAAAGATTGGCTGCTCCGGGAGGCGCGGAGGAAAGCGCCGGTACTCAGTCTCCGCGATGAGGTCCAGCTCCGCCTGCCCGACCGGACGCCATAGAGTCGTTGTATCCTTCTCGCCCACGACTTGCTTTGGACCACAGCAGCACTTCACCGTCAACGATTGAAGGTAGTATGGCGGCATGGAGCCCCAGTTTGAACGGATTGTGCGTTCGATAGAGCCCCTGGACGACTCAATTTACGGGCCTCTCTACCGTTGCTCGCTAACGCTCAAAGATGAAACAAACTTGCCCTCCGCTGTTCTACAGTCAAAGTGGTGACATCACCGGAGCCGTCACCCAAGAGAGTGAAATATGGATGAATCAACCAGACAGCTGCTTATAGCCAGCGACCACGCCACTGCTTGTGAAGCACCTCCAGGCTTCAACTGGAAGGAGTCGATGCGTAGAGTGCGAGTGCTCGTTCCGCGTCTGGAGCAGCTCGTGGGGCAATCGCTGAGTACGGACGAGAACGTACAAGATGCCTCGTTCTTCACAGACGTTGCCTGCTATCGGGAAGCGTCGCACCCTGGCATAGGAAAGGTCCTCGTTCCGATCATCGCGATCCGCTTCTCGGCCTTTGGCAATCTCTTCACTGTCACGAAGGCCGATGATTTTGACGATGACGCCTTCACTTCAGCGAGAGAAATGACTTCCAAGGCAGGCTATCTCTACGTCCCAGCCGATCAGCTCGACGAGCCCTACACTGGGGCCAACCCTCATCTAGCCAACACTACGTGGTGGACCAGATTCTTCGACTACCTCTAGAACGCAGACCCATTCTCAACGCGGGTTATGCTTGGCGAGGTCCTCTGTCTCGACCTCTACAAATACTCGGACGACCAAACTCAAGAATTCGCCTCGCGTCCTTCAAACTCCGTCTGTGCCTTCGCCCACCAAGCGGGCGTTTCCAGGTCTTCGACGACCTTGCTGAACTTCTGTCGAATCGACACTCGCTTCACGACTTCGCTGTGGCTTCCTGTGACCGCCCTTCGAGGACGGAAACCGCCGCCAGAACAGCTTCGCGGTTGCCCGCTAGCTTCATCCACTTCG
>JAESTW010000073.1 GCA_016763395.1 Kofleriaceae bacterium | reverse complement strand
GTAGGCGCTTTGCTTCAGTGGAATGCGGGTTTCGTCCTGGCGTTTCTTCATCAGCTCTCCACGTTTTTCCATGCTGGTGAAATAGCGACTCTTGGCTTGCCGAGACTCACTCTTGGCCAGGAGCGCTGCTGCATCCCAGCTCTTGGGCCAGGCGCGGAAGGGTTGCTTGTCAACCGAGGTCCAGGGCAGGGCATTGTCGAGGTTGCGCTCGCCAGTCTTAAGGTGCTTGAAGCTGTCCGGGAAGGGAATGTCCGGTGTAACGCCCCGCTGCTGGGTGGAGCCACCGTTAATTCGGAAGAACTGCTGGATCGTGAGCTTCAGGACGCCCATTGGCGGGTCGTTGGGGCTCGTGTTGGCACGATTGAGGTCGAGTAGTGCCTGAACCGTGCCCTTGCCGTGAGTCGGGCCAGGGCCAACCACAAGAGCACGTCCGTAATCTTGCAGAGCGGCTGCGAGAATCTCTGATGCCGAGGCGCTGAATCTGTCGATAAGCACGATAACCTTGCCACCGTAGACAACACTGGGATCGGTGTCCGATAGGACTTCTAGCGTCCCGTCCGGTAATAGTGTTTGCACGATAGGGCCCTCTTCGATGAAGAAGCCAGCCATTTTTCTCGAGTCATCCAATAGTCCACCGCCGTTAGAACGTACATCGATAACCACACCACTTAGTTTTCGTTTGGAGAAACCATTGAGCAGCGCTTTGACATCTTTGGCCGATGTCCGAGCATTGGGATCGTGACCGCGAGTGTCACCATAGAAACTTGGCAGGTAGATATATCCGACTTCTTGTCCGCCGGGCAGCTTGAGGGTTGCGCCCTGGGCGTAGGCGGCCTCTAGTTCGACCTTGTCTCGGGTGATTTCGATGGTCTTGATGCTGCCATCGTCTTTTTCCACGGTCAAGGTGACGATGGTGTCCTTGGGACCGCGAATCTTTTTGACGACCCGGTTGATTTTCATGTCTCCGATATCGACAGCTTCGGCATCTTCCTGCATGACAGAGAGGATAAGGTCACCCGCTTCTAGGTCTCCTTGTCGCCAACTCGCACCGCCGGGTACAACATCGCTAACTGCGATAAAGTGATCTCGTTCGACTAAAACCGCACCGATACCCTCCAGGGTGCCACTCATTTGGATGTCGAAGTTCTCCTTCTCTGTCGGTGGCATGTAGGTTGTGTGGGGATCGAAGTTGTGTGCGATGGCGTTGATAAAGCCAGCAGCGGGCGCAAGGGCATCTTCGTCGCTAAGCCGGATGAAGCGTGCAGAATAACTCGTAGCGGAGTCGCTTTGCGCCTTTTTGATACGCTCGGGGGCCGTCTTGGGGATTTTCGCAAGAGCCCTGGTGAGTACAGCTACCTTTTTCTCTCTCGCTTCAATCTGCTCCTTGGTGGACTTCTTCTTTGACGCCTCTTTTTTTATCTCGACAAGCGATTTCTCGATGCTCTCGACGCGAGCGGCCATTCGGCTTACCCGGCCCAAGACTTCGAGCTTGAGAAGCTTTCGCCATCTCTCTTTGAGAGCTGCGTCATCTTTGGCATAGTCCAGTTTGTCCGAATCAGTTTCTCGCCACTCCTCGGCGTCAAAGCTGAAAGAACCGGCGAGAAGACCCGCTACAATGGTGCTGACACGGGTAAGCCGCTCGGCAAAACGGTCACTGGCCAGGTGGGCGAGTTTCAGATTGCCGCTGAGCATTTCGTCATCGAGTAAGGTTTTTGATTTCTCGAAGAGAGTTAGGTCTTCTGCCAACAGAAAGAGTTTGTCTGGATCCATTCCCTCGACAAAACTGTGAAAGCTTTTTTGCGAAAGTGCATCATTGATGTCCTGATCGCGCACGTGCTGCTCTTTGAGCAAATACGCTATTGTTCTGGCCAGTCGCTCTTCTCGCGGATCTGCGTTTTTTACCCGATCTTCGGGCGCAACCACGGGAACGCTGGATTCAATGGTGAGCTGGCCGGGACGAGGCGGCGTTGAGTCTGCGGGGGGCGAAGAACTACAGGCACTGAGGGCGACCAGTAGGGGGGCGACCAGTAGGGGCAATAACGTTTGCTTGACGCGTAAAAGTAGCATTCTCGCCAAGGATAGCAGGCAAAAGGCGCGCGGGTAGTGATTTTGGTGTGCAAGTGCGCATGAGCTAGTAATGTTGCTGCTGCCATGCTGGGAGTGTTCTGGAATGGCAACAACCGTGCTCCAAACGGCGACTCGGTTTCGCATCAAACTCGAGGATGAGATTTTGTCTTAGTACCAAGGCAACCAGAGCGTGTTGAAGATGCGGAAATTGGTGATTCACGCTCCCGGTTGTTATTTAAATTCTTAGGACAATAGGATCACGGTCCGTGTTGTCTGCTCACCTTTCAACACATGAAGGTGCCCGTGAATTGATGCAGATCAGCAAGGCTTGCTTGAAATACGTCAAATTGGTGGGATAAGATGTCATGTAGTGGACTCCCTCCCCCAAAAAACGCTTCACGGTGAGCTTTCACCGGGTACGACCTTTGGACCGTATTGCATTTTGAGCCACTTGGCTACTGGTGGAATGGCGGAAATCTATCTTGCGCGCGCTTCGAAAATCCGTGGATTTCAACGACTTGTTGTCGTGAAACGAATTCGCCCGGACAGCGCCCAGAATGAAGAGTTCGTAGAGATGTTCTTGGATGAGGCGCGTCTGGTTGCCAGCTTGCAGCACGCGCATATCGCCCAAGTGTTCGATATCGGCGAGTTTGAAGGCAATTACTTCTTCACCATGGAGTTTGTCCGAGGTGAGGAGGTGGCCAGCATTCTTCGAAGAGGATGGCAGCGGCAAAAAAAAATACCGCTGAATCACATACTCAATATCATCACACAAGCGGCATCTGGCCTGCACTATGCGCACAATCGACGTGACGGAAACGGGGACCTTCGCGGGATTATCCATCGGGATGTTTCCCCTAGCAACATCTTAGTCGGCAGTGATGGTTCCGTTAAGGTAATCGATTTTGGGGTGGCCAAGGCTACCAACAAAGAACACCAGACAACGGTTGGAGCACTCAAGGGCAAACTCGCCTACATGTCTCCCGAGCAGGTTGTTGCCAAAGACGTCGATCGACGCAGCGATGTGTTCTCCTTGGGGATCGTTTTGTATGAGATGTTGACTGGACAGAGATTGTTCCAGGGCGATAGTGATTTTTTGATTCTCAACAAGGTGATGAACGCCGAGATCAAATCACCTTCATCGATACGCCCAGAGTGTCCGAGCCAACTTGACGCCATTGCGCTGAAAGCCCTGTCCAGAAATGTCGACGAGCGCTATTCTTCTTGCGAAGAATTTCAAATCGCTTTGGAAGAGTGCGCCTACGACAATCACCTGAAACTCAATCAGCGAGGATTGGCACTGTATCTCGACCAAACCTTCCCTGAAAAACGAGATTTTTGGGAGGCGTCACAGCGAGAAGACAGTAGCGTTGAGGAGTTTTTGGTTTCCAATCCAACCTTGATCAAAGCGGAAGTTGGAACTCTCGATCCGACAGAATACGATGCCCTTTCTCGTTCGGACATCGTCCTTGATGACAATGCTTCGGTGCTTGCTCGCAACGCTGAGTCTGGCACCAGCTCGCCCAATGTTGTGGTTTCGCAATCATTGTTACCTCCGGTTCCGTCTGCTCCTAGTGCTCTTCCTCGCTCGCCGCTACCTGCGGTTCCACCTGTTTTTCTTAGGCCATCGCCCGTTCTCACACCGCCACCTGCGATTCCGTCTGTTCTCACACCGCCACCTGCGATTCCGTCTGTTCTCACGCCGCCACCTGCGATTCTGTCCGGTGTACCAATGGCATCCACACCTATCGCTCTTCCTCTCGCGCCACCACCTCGTACCCCGGCGCTTGGAGTTGTTCCTCTTGTTGCCGCGCTTCCTGCCGTTGCGCTAGCAGCTCATACTCCAGCGCTTGGAGTTGTGCCCTTTGCCTCATCAATACCGGCG
>JAESTW010000858.1 GCA_016763395.1 Kofleriaceae bacterium | reverse complement strand
TCTCAACGTAGTCGTCCGGCAAGGTTTCTACCGGGGATAGGTATTGTCCGACGTTCGCACCTTCTGTTGCACAAGATGCCAACAGGGCGAGAGAGAGAATGGAAGAGAAGGTTGTGAATTTTGATGATGTGTTCATTGGGGACCTCACTCTATTGTTGGCCTGGAAGACCCGAATCCGTCACCGGTTTGTTGTTTTCGTGTTTTTTTGTAGCCGCTTCAATCTCCGCGTTGATTCGAGTGCGGTGCAAGCTGTTGGGAAAGCGCGTATGAAAACGGGCAGCACGTTTTTGAGCGCGAGCTAGCTTTGCGTCGCGCGCCAAGAGGCTGATCCACAGGACTTCTCTCTCTTCTGCAAGGTCGCCTCGAGAGTAAAAACGCTTGTGCTCTTTGAGTGCACGGATTGCGGCTCGGCTGTCCGAAGTACTGATAGCGACTCGGGCTGCTTGGATGATTTCTCGTTCGCTTCCCGAGGGCCTAGCCTTTGTTTGGGCTTTGGCTTTTTGAGGACTGGTTGTTTCTTTGTCTATCGGAGCTTTAATCGTGGGCTGAACTTTTTCGCTTGGGGTTGGCGTAGCCGCAGGTTGTGTTGCCCACTCTTGTTCTTCTAGAAGCACTTGTACAGGCGGCTTGAGGGCCGATGCAGTGGGCGTTGTGTCCGGGACCACGATTTGGCTGATGGACTCTGAACTACCGCTTTGGCTGGCCTGGTACACGGCCACTCCGGTGATGCTCAAGAGACCAATGGCTAACATGGCCTTGACCTTGAAGGAAACCAGGAGAGTTGCGAGGTGTCCGGATGTCGCACTTGCAGTGCCTGATGAAGCGATCGTCGCACTTGCTTCCGTCTCGGCCAAGACACCAGCGCCAACGCCAACGCCAACGCCGGCCAAGGTTCGCTGCAATATCGAATCGACTGCCTGTGGGCTTGGCCCCGGCAGATCGCTCAGTGAGGACAAAAGCGCTCGTGATTCCTCTTCGTGATTATTCATAGTAGTCCTCCCCACGATCGACAGCTCTAACTGCCATTACGAAGCGTGCACGTCCGAGCCGCAGGCGTGAATATACGGTATTGAGTGCGATTTGTAACTCGCCAGCAATCTCGGGCGCTGTATATCCGTCCAAGTCGTGCATAACCACCACCGCTCGTTGCTCCAAACTCAGCCCTGCCAAGCCAGCCATCACGATCTGACGTTGGGTTGACAGCTGATCGTGTGGCAAGTTGGAATCAGGGGGCTCTTGTCCGAGTTGATAGGTCTCACGGTGTCTGGCCCTTTTCCTGGCGTCCGAGGCTACCCGGAACGCGATACCAAAGAGCCAAGGGCGAATGGTTCGTCCTCGCTCGAAGCTATCTTGCTTTCGGTGTACGATAGAAAATACATCGTGAGCGCGGTCTTCTAAGTCGGCTGCGGGCACACCGAGTCGCTGGAGCGTGCGCCATAAATAGGCAATGTTGTCGCGATAGACTTCTTCAAAGTTGAACTTGCCCATCGTTGGAGTCGTTCGTATCGCCTGTTTTAGCTCCACATTAATACTTTGGCCTCATCACAGCGAATCCGTCATTTTTACTTCACATTAGTTTCAAGATTGAGATGGCTTGGCATGGCTCATCGAGCCGGCAGTTCTCAGAGAAAATGTAAGAGTATGATAATATGAACTAATTAGAGCGGGCACCGCCAGGTTTCCAATCAAGGCAGAATTCAAATCCACTTAGCACAAAGAGGTCAGGCGTGGTCCAGGCCTGGTCGTTGCCGACTGTCAAGGTGGTCCGAGAGAGGCGAGCTTGCCCATCAACAAACCATCGTATTTGAAATGCCTTGGTATTGAGCAGGGGCACGTACGCGCGCATTCCCATGGAGCTGTGTACTCGCAGAATATTTGCTCGCTCCGTTAGCGGAGCCAGACCTCGGGCACGCAAGGCCCCAATACTCACGCTTGCACATACAGAATATTTCGCGGGATTCCAACAGGGCGCAAGCGATAGATAGAAGACTTGAGCGTCTAACGAGCCCATGGGAAAGTTCTCTTGTCCGCGAGTGGTGGCTGTGGCAGAGAGCTCGATAGAGGAGCGTCCGAGGTGAAGGCCCCCGCTCATTGCGATTGCACCGGACACCGTTGGGGTCAGGCCGAGGCTGAGCGATGGTCGCAGGCTCGCGCTCCAGCGAAGCTCCGAAGAGGTGGAACGTGCACTCGGAATCGTGTTGTCATCGGCCTCGTCGACGGTTTCGGAGGGGGCTGGCTCTTTGGATACTTCTACCGGAGGGACGGCTGTATTCTCGGTGGGCGAGTCCGGTTGCTCCTTGTCGGGGATTGTGACGGGTATCTCGACTACAGGTGGTCGTACGAAAAATGGGTCGATGGCAATTGCGACAGCCAGGGCTATGGTGGAGGTGAGTTCCGGACAGTTTATTGCCTCAAAAGAGCGTGATGAATGGCTACCCGTGCTCCCCAATGTGCCGGAGAAGCGACCAGCTGAGCGTTGTATCTTGACCTCAATTCGCATCGCGGGGCTTTCTATGGAGAATGGGTCGCGACCTAGGAGCTGCGTAACCTCGGCTCGGAATTCCTGTCGAGTTGGGCAGGTGTTGCCCGTGGAATTGTCGTCCGGGGAGGTCTTATACGTCGTTAGCTCGACCATCATTTCATCAGAGTCCGCGTGGACTGTCGCACTGTCCCCAGCTAGCACGAGCAAAAATACCACAAAACCCAACAAGCCGGTTGCTAAGGATTCGTTGCGGAGCCGGGCTATTGCTTCCCGAGATAATATTGGATCTCGCACCAGAGTATCCTTGATACCACAGCCTCGGTGTGTCCGGGAAGGAAGCTCCAGGCTATTGAGTGCTTTCGCGGCTCACTGCTGCTATCCTAGCCACGTGAGAATCATCTGTATACACGGCATGGGTCGGACCCGGTTCTCGATGTCCAAGCTGGCAAAGTATCTAGAAAGCAGCACTCCTTCCCATCAAGTCCAGCTCTTTGGTTATCGCAGTCACATTCATTTGCGCAATGCGGCCGAGGACCTGGCCAAATTTCTAAAAGAGCGGGATTTGTTTCTCGGTGGCTCGGACATCGGGTTTGTTGTGCACTCGGCGGGTGGCGTTCTATTGCGATATCTCGCTCACGCATACCCTGAGTTTCAGGCCGGACGAAGTGTAGCTCTCGGAAGTCCTCTTACCGGTTCGGTCTTGGCAGAGCACTACGCACGCCGTTGGTATATGCGTGCTGTGTACGGGGCCACTATGGCGAGCTTGCACCCTCGGGCGGTGTCCGAATTGCCGGAGCCGCCCTGTTCGCTGGCGTCAATTGCGGGCACTCGCGAGTCAGCGTTTTTGCCAGCATCCCTATTTTTGCGCTCTCTTGCCGACGGGCGTACTTCGGACTCCACCGTTCTTTTGGAGGAGACCAAGTTGCCCTCACTAGTCGCCTGGACCTCTGTACCGGTGATTCACAGCTTGCTACCTGTAGATCGAGGTGTGCACCAACAGGTAGCGCACTACTTGGAGCATGGGTGTTTCTGAGCTGGCTATGGCGCCTAATGAAACTTTAGGAAAGTATGAGAATCTTGCTACTGTGTCAGGACTTGAAGTCTAAGCGGCCAAGGTATCTTGATTTCCATATACGAATAAGGAATTATAGTGCATTACATTTTGCGCAAGAGTACCTAAGAATAATCCGACAACGGTTTCTGGTAGGCTCGCCCGGTATGAAGCAAGTGAGTAAAAATCCGTCATGACATTGCGAGTGTATTGGGGCAGTGGTAGCCCGGTGTCCTGGAGAGTCTTATTGGCTCTTGCCATCAAGCAGGTCGACTACGAGAGCAAGCGGTTGAATCTCTCGGAGAAGGAGTTTCGTTCCGAGCAATACTTGGCGCTCAACCCTCGTGGTAGTTTTCCTTTGTTGGTTACTTCAGAAGAGTTCTGTGTACGAGGCTCATTGGCGATACTGAATTACTTGGAGCGTATTGCGCCAGAGCACGCTCTCTTTGGCAAGAGCGCTGAAGAGTGTGCGGCGATTTGGCAACTCATTGGAGATCATGATGATCACCTCGGGCCAGCCACCGAGAAAATTACTCGAGCGTACTTTCGAAAGAATGGCGACAAGAGCGCTGAAGCGTTGGCGTCCAGCCTGGAGACGGTGGGCAAGGAGTTGGCGTTATTGGAGGCGCTTGTTGCCGAGCAGTGGCTTGTAGGAACATCGATGTCCGCAGCCGAGTGTGTATTGTATCCTACGATGCACAGACTTTTGCGTGCCAATGACAAGGCGGACGCGTCGCTCTTGAGAGAAGTTCTAGGGATTGAACTTGCGAATTTTCCCGGACTAAAGAGTTGGCTCGCACGCATGCAGGAAGTGCCAGGAGTCGACGAGACCTATCCGCCACACTGGCGCTAACTCTCTATGGCCGCAAGGGCAGCGGACACCAGTGCAATGTCGGACATTGGAATCTTGTTGCCCGCTACTTCCTGGACTGACTCGTGACCTTTGCCGGCAACTACAATCACGTCTTGCGGGCCTGCCTCGGTGACGACTCTTCGAATTGCCTCCCTGCGGTCGAGGCATCGCCGCCAGCGATTTGACAGCGTGGGAACACCCGACACAATGCCGTCGGCAATTTTCTCAGGGCACTCACGGCGCGGGTTGTCATTGCTGATCGTTATTCGGTCAGCTCCGTTATCGGCCACAAGCCCCATCTGGGGTCGCTTGCCCGGGTCACGTTCGCCGCCACAACCAAAGACCAGGTGCAGCTGTCCGGAATCGCCAACGAGCTGACGAGCTGTCTCTAGTGTACCGCGCAGACCGTCTGGAGTGTGGGCATAGTCGACGACGATGAGCGGCTCACTACAGACGATTTCAAATCGTCCGGGAACACCTCGGAAATTCGCGAGACCTTCAACGATGGCGTCCGGCGCGACTCCTGCGTGGTAGGTGGCAAGCGCGGCTGCGAGTGCGTTGTGTGCGTGAACCTCACCGACGACGGGTAGTTGCAAGTTCATACCTAGTTTTGCTGCCAAATCGGATTCGGACAACTGAATGCTGAGTCCAAGGCGAGTGCAGCGTATCTCGGTGGCGGCCAAGGCTGGCGTGCTTGGCATG
>JAESTW010000857.1 GCA_016763395.1 Kofleriaceae bacterium | reverse complement strand
GACGGTAGTGCTGCCCACATCTACGTCCTTGAGGGATTCGGTAAGATCGAGATCTTGCAGCGATACGACTCCCACCAAGTGGCCCCCGTGCAGCACTGGTAAATGTCGTATTGTATACTTGCGCATTATTTCGTGCGCGCGACTTAGGGATTGTTCTTGTCCCACTGTATGTGGGCTCTTTGTCACGTACTCAGATACTTTTATACTAATCATGACAGGTCTCCTTTAATCAAACATGGCTTTTGCGAAATTTACGCCGGTCATTATTCCCACGAGCTTCTGTCCGTGAGTAACCGCGACTCGTCGCACGCTCATTGCACGCGCTTGTCTTGCGACATTATGCAATGCACAGTGATCGGGAAGCGTGAGCACTGCTGCGTTCATTGCGCTTTCGACAATGTCCGAACGAGGTGAATCTCCGACTAATAGTGCCTCTCGTTGACTGAAAACGCCAACTGGCCACTCTGAATCATCAACCACGAGGAGTCCGCTAACATGCGCCTTTCCCAGCCTCTCTGTCGCCAACGCGATCGTCTCCGATGCACGTACGCTGAATATTTCTTTGGTTATAAACTCGGACACTGGAGTGGCAATCCGTGCTGCGTCCACAGCGGCCATGATATCCCAGGTACTAATTACACCGGCGATATCGCCACGAGCTGTCACAAACACGCGATGAACGTTGTGCTCTACCATCGTCATTGCTGCTTTGCTCATCGTGCAACCAACGTCTACCGAGATTACTCCTTCGGTCATAACGTCTTTTACAATTCCGGTGCTTTTGAGCAAGCTGGCCTCGGGCCGATTGCCAGCATTGCGCAAGCCACTGCCCAAGATGTCCGTATTCGAAATTACTCCGACGAGTCCACCTGAAGCATCAATGACGGCGAGCGACGACACGCCAAGCTTTTGCAAGGCTTCCTCACAATCGTGGAGACTACTGTCCTGCACAATACTGTGCACAGGGCTCGACATAAAGATGCTTACAGGTTCTTTGAATTTTCCCATTGCCCCATCAAGGAGCAAGCGCCATGCCCAATTATCGGGCCCTTCCTAGGTGTCTGTAGCGCTAGAACCTGCAGAAGGTGCACCACACCGCTAGGCGGGTGCAATAAATTCGTAGCGCAGATATTCCACAAATGAGCACAAGAACGGCGTGAAATACGCGCCTATTGCTCTACACAGATTCCCGATCCAGTGTCACACATGAGCCCTGTCGGACACTGCCCTTGCGCGCACATGGGGCGTACGCAGAAGTTGCTAGTCCCACAAGTATAAGGCACCGGACATGGTGATTGCGCCGAGCAGCTTCGGATCACACACAGTCCCGAATTGGTGCAACGTTTCCCAATATTGCAGTCACCATCTACGCTGCACTCTCGGACACATGCGCCGAAGTTACACTCAAAGCCAGTATCACAACCACCCAGTGCACAGCCAAGACAAATGCCGCCAGGTGCGCTTTGGTTACAATTACTGGTGGAGCAATCCAAATTTGCTATGCAGTCAATTGGCCCCAGATTACTCGTGGGGCCCGCATCCAAAGCGATACTTCCGTCCGGTGTACCTCCACCATCCTGTGCTTGCGCGTCGGCCAATCCCAGCGCGGCATCGACGAGTCCTGAAGCATCGCCAGAAGTCGCAGCATCGCCAGAAACCATTGCATCTGAGACAGATGAAGCATCCACTGTGCTCTCCTTTGAGTCGCTACATGAGGCGAAGAACAAGGGGGCAACGAACAACGCGGCAATGAAAAGTAAGGTCGTTTTCATCGCCGCAATGTATTCGTCCTACTTTCCCTGGGCAAGAGAAAACAGGGTTGATGACTACTATCGTGGATCTACTACTCTGCCCAAAAAGAGAATCGCGCCCGAGCTAGTGTCGCTGATCGTGAATAGAAACGGTCGATCCACATGAAAATTTGCAATCTTTTCCGGTGGCGGTCGGCCACCTCTTGTCGCCATTACCACGGCCGTAGCGGCAGCAGCCTCGGTTCCACTTTCATCCACTTTCACAAAGGCCTCGTGAAATGCTTTCGCGATGTAGAGCCTATCGTCCGGCCCTGAGTTGCGCATTTTCGAGAAGTCCGCAGCCGAGCTGTCGAACGCGAGTTTCATACCGAGTTTTTTCATCGAGTCCTTGAGCGGAATCCTCGCGTTTTTGAGTTCGAATCGCGGCAATTCCACTGAAACCTTCTTCGTCGAAAGCCCCGAGAGCCAACCGCTCAACGTCGCAGTGCTCAACTGCGACTCCAGGCCAGATAGGCCGCCACGTTTGTCCGGTAAGATGAGAGTCATCGCCAAATCACTGCCCTCGTAGGGCAATTGCAGTACTTTTGCCCCTTTTACTTTCGAGAAGGCGAAGTCGTGAGTCAGCGCCATGGTTGGCAACTTGGTCTTGCTCTTGCCATCCACCCAAAACGGTAGGCTCTTGGTGTTCTTTTTCGGAAACGCAGAACTCCACTTGCCCAGAAAATGGACAGCGTTCACCAGAACCAAACGAGTCATTGCGTCAAGAGCCCCTTTAGGCAGCAATTCCTCTATCTTGTCCGCCGTCTGCTCCATCACCCATTTATTGATGTGCAATCGCTGCTTGTCCGGATTCGATACAAAATCCAAGGTTTCCAAAGGCGCCAAGTACAGCTCCTTCGTAGTCGCCAAAAAAGGCGCCTCGAAGTTGTAGCCGGACTGTCCGAAGAGCCGGTTTACAATCGTCAACTCTTCAGCCCCCTCCTCTCGCCAACCCGCGAGAAACGCTGATGCAGAGGTATGCACGCTGGCATTGTCTCCCAAGTGTAGAGTCGCTGCCATCTCGTCTGCAGTGGCGCCATTGGCTCCCGCGTAGGTCATCGTAAAGGCAAGAGAAATACTCGCTGGCGAGAACACCATGTTCCCCGGCTTTTTCTGATTCACACGATACAGGTGCATCCCCAGCTCATTGCTGGCCCTGACGAAAGCGTCCGAGGTTCCTGTAACTTGTAACGCTGTATCTTGCACTGTCTTTTTGGGGCCAGTAGGAGGAACTTGTGGTACTGGCTTTGGCGTAGCGACGACACTTGTAGATTTCACACTAGAAGCGTTGTCCTCGTGTGCGCATCCCGCAGCTAAAAGAGTACATAGAAGGCCTATTGTTCGGTTGG
>JAESTW010000856.1 GCA_016763395.1 Kofleriaceae bacterium | reverse complement strand
GCGACACCTCTAGGAATCTTGGTGTTAAACGAGTTCAACACCAAGCTTCCTAACGCTCGCTGCGCAAGCGCCTCTTACACTACGCGGCAGCGCCGCTCATTTCTGGTGTTCTACACCAGACACCTAGGAACTTTGTGTTAGTCGAGTTCAACACCCCAATTCCCAGCGCTGACTGCGAGCCCTGCGCTTGATACGAACCTTATCGTTATGCTGTGTACTGATGGGCAGCCTTGCTGTCCGAGCGCCGGAGGCAATTGCGCGGCCGTCCAAGACGACGATCACCAATTCCCAGCATCACTACCAACTCAGTGTCGACAGCAGCGCACAACTCGATAGCGCACAATTGCCCGATGGCCTGCTCTCCGTAGCCAAACTCGGGCCATTGACGATGACACTGAGCCGCATCCAAGGGTCCAATATCCGCGTTTGGAGACGCAACCAGCGGGCTCAGTTCATCTCAGAAATACTAGCAGGTGTCGGTAGCCGTGCTGGAGTCACACTGGAAAGCAGCACTTTTGCCAAAGGTGAAAAGCCTCCGGTTTTAGACCTCAAGCTATCGACGATAAATTCTGAGGGAAAAAAACAGATCGTATGGATGCGCTTTCTCTTCTTCCGCCGCTATGCCTTGGTCACCTCTGCCGCCGTGCCAGCGAAGAGCCCTCGGAAGCTGAAGCGTGAGGCCAAACGGTACGCTAGCTCGCTGCAACAGTGGGTTGGGACAGGGAAATAACTCGCAGAGAGGAAGATGGCAGGCCATCGATCTCAATATGTCCCGACAGCGCAGTTGTTAATCTGTAGCACGGCAGACTACTCGTCTTCCTCCTCGCCTTCAGATTCGTCGTCGCCGTCCTCCTCTGCGTTGTCATCATCGTCGTCATCATCATCATCCCCGTCGTCATCATCATCATCCCCGTCGTCGTCATCGTCGCCATCTTCGTCGGGCTCTTGATCATCCTTGTCCGGTTTTGCCATCTTCTTTCCCAGTTTGGGACCGGTCCGGATGTCATTCGATGAGTCAGATTTTCCTTTTGGGGGCTCGTCGTCGTCCCGCTTCTTCTTGTCGGCCTTATCCTTGTCCTTGTCCGGGCCTTTGTCGGCAAGCGGCATAATCCGGGGCCTGGGCTTTGGTTTTGAACTCACCGTGGGGCGATTCTTCTTGGACGCCTTCGAGTCTTTGCCATCCGTACACTGTTTTCTCTTATCAAAGCGCAAGTCCACGAGTTTTCCCTTTGTCGGGATAGCGAAGGTACCGTCCGCTTGCCGAGACTTGGGAGGCAGCGCAGCCTGGATGCCGATAAAACTATCTTCTCTCTCCTTGAGCGTGTCCGAGAGGCCAAAACGCAAGCAACCGGGGAATAGAGACTCCTTAAACGGATCTTTAAAGTTCACCTCACCAGTGATATTGAGATGCCCGTCTTTCGACTTCGCAGAAAACTTCTCAATCGTTCCTTTCCCTTTTTTGATGACAATATGCCCCTCGACGACACCCAAGTTAATTTTGGGCACGGTCAATTTTCGCAGATTCTCATCGACAACTCGAGCGCGACGTCGTTTTCCCTTCCTGAGAGGGGGCTTCATCTTAATCTGCGCCTTACCGTCACCAACGGTACAAGAGAGGCAGCTCAAGGTTATCTCTCCCTCTGCCTTGCTCCACTTTCCCCGCGGCAAACGCACTTGAAATCCTGCTGTCAGCGATCCGGTCATCGGCAACCCAACTGCTTCGGCAACCCCAGGGAGGGTATCCATCGGCATGTCCGTGACGTTTGCGTTCACACTAAGTGTGTTGTCGCCTTTGGCGTGAGAAATCCCAACGCTAATGATGCCGCCGCCCATGCTCGCCTCGACCTCCACGCCGATCTCAGCCATGTCCATGGACCAGAAAACCGCGGAGAACACTCCGATGTTTACTTCTAACTCATCGATAACGATCACCATCGGCTTGTCATCCGCTGACTTCGGACGGCCGACCAGCACCATATTGTGAATCGTAAATGTTCCCGGAACCAACGACGGCTCGATTGAAGCTATCGAGACATCATATTTGTCACTGAGGGTCTCAATAATTTTCCCTTTCAGGCGATCGTAGGGAAAGGTATAGGCCAAGGTGAAGACGAATACGACGCCCGCGAGTATCGGGTACCCGAGCCACTTGAGAAGCTTTTGTTGCTTGCTGGTGAGTCGCACTAGCTGTCCTCCCCTTCTTCATCATCGTCGCCATCGTCCTTACCCTTTTTTTTCTTCTCCGCTTTTTTCTTATAGGTGGCGATAGTAACTTCCAGGTCGAGTTTTTCTTTGTCTCTAAAACTCGTATCGAGATTTAGCTCTTTGACGACGACGAGCTGGGAGCCGGTCTCCACTCTTTCTAGCAGTTCTCCTACTTCCCCGATGTTCAGCCCTTTTAAGGAAACCTCAAATGAGAGTTCGATGAATTTACCGACCGGGTTCTCACGAACTTCGGGAAAGGACGGGCTCTGAATACTCATCTCTTTTAGGATTCCATTCAGATACACGTCCAATGCGATAGCCGTTTCGGGAATATCAACACTGGTCGAACGGGCGCCCTTCATTTTTGCCTTGGCTTGAATGTGCCTGTAGCGCGACATCGCGTGTAGCGCTTCTCGTGCTTGCGCGTTCTCACTCTCTAACTTCGCCATTCCCGAGGACACTTTTTCCACCATGAGAAAAACTATGATCCCGAGCATGACGAGGCCGAAGATGACCATGAGCCGCTGTTCACTGGGATTCTTTCGGTCCCAGGATTCTCTAATAGTATCGAGTGCTGACGCCATCGTTATTCCTTATTACAATCCGACTTGATAGTTAGGGTAAAACCCCGTTTATCACTGTCTTTGGAGCTGGGATTACTCTTAGGGCTCTTAAAGTCCTTGAAGCACTCTGACTCCTTTAGCGATTTCTCCAGCAATTTAATTCCCTCTAGCGCATCGGTCTCGCCCAGTGGCGAAGAGGTAGCCTTGACAACAATTTTCCCGGGTGTGATATCGATATCCTTTACATCAATAACGATATCTTCTTTCTTGGGAAGTGCCGCGTTAAAGGCCAGAAGCATGTCATATGCCGTCATCGTTGGCAGAGGTCCCAGCGTCCCCCCCTTCTTGATACTGCCCGCTACCGCTATTGCGCCCTCCGAGTCCAGCTGCTTTCCGAAAGTCGCCGCTGACTCAACGGCAACTCGTTCCTGGAGCACCTTCTCAGCGCTGCGAAGTTTACTAACTCCGGCGAACGCCGCCAACACACCAAAAGCCATGATCACAACAGCCGACGTGGCGAGAGCTCGGACCTTTGTACGCAAAAAGCTGACGTCTCCGGCGAACGCCAGTGCGCCCTGCCTCAGATCAAAGCTGGGTTTGGCACTGGCGCCATCGGTGGCAACTCCCAGTGCCAGAAAGCAAGTATCTAGGCTCGCTGTTGCAGCACAGACGCCCAGCATCGACATCACATTTTCCTGAGACAAGAG
>JAESTW010000855.1 GCA_016763395.1 Kofleriaceae bacterium | reverse complement strand
TGGAGGTAGACCAGGATGACTTTGTCTACGTCGCAGAGCAAAACGCGGGCCGAGTTCGCCGAGTTAACCCGGACACTGGTGCGTTTACGATCGTCGCAGAGGGGCTCTACAATCCCAACGGCTTGTCATTCTCACCGGACTACAAGACTCTCTATATCAATAGCTTCGGACAAGGAAGTGTTCACAGTGTGACTGTCGATGCAAGCGGAAACTGGTCTCCACCAGCATTCCTCGGGAGCGTCTTTGATTCAGATAGCACAGCATGCAACGGAGGCGAAGTTGGCAGTCTGTGCATCAGTGCCAATCAGCCGGGTGTGTGCATAGCGTCGGGCATGAATCTAGCCTGCGATTTGGACGGCAACGGAGCGGAGCCCTTCTCACAGGCTTGCTCTGCCCTGGGCGAGAGTGCAGCTTGTACCCTTACTATCGGCCTGCACGAGTTCACCGGGACTTGTGAGAATAGCGACCTTGGCGGCCTCTCCTGCGAAACCGGGCTAGGACAGCGATCGGTCTGTCAGGAACAGAGCAAAGGAGCTTCCTGTCGCGCTGCAGTAGAAGACTTCGGAGCCTTTGACGGAACTTGTCGACAGAGCTTCGGTGGCAGCTTGCGATGCTCACCCACCGGTTACGATAGAGATCGTGGCGGCTTGGACGGAATGACAGTAGACGCCTGCGGAAATGTCTATGTCACTGAATACATCGAAGGCGTGATTTGGAGGTTTACTCCAGAGGGCGTGAGAGAAAAAGTGATTACACTACCCAGCTTTTGGATTCCCAACATGCACTGGGGAACCGGCATTGGTGGCTGGGAGGAAGATACCCTCTACGTCATGGACAGAGAACGCGGACGGGTTTTTGAACTTGTTCTCGGCGTCGTTGAGAATGACAAGGTGTTTCCATAATGAGTAAGAGACATGCACTAATCTGCGCCCTAAGTGTTTTTCTTGCCGCTTCGGTGGCGAGCGGCTGCGGCAGTGATAGCGCGAGCGAGACCTGCACAATCGAAGGTGACACACCAGAGTTTGTAACGACGCTCGGGTGTCAGTCGGACTTTGATGTGCTGGCGTCCGAACCTTTGGTTTCGACCATTCCCGGCGCGCGATCACTCAAGATCGTGATGGATCAAGTTGACGAGGATGCGCTGTATTTCCAAGATAGCAAGCTCTATCAAATTCACTATGAGTTTGCGAGCGCGCATCTCTCAGGAGATGGATTGCCCTTTGTTGGGTCGCTTGAGCAGTTCAATACGACGGAGTACTACTCTCTCAGCAGACGCTTTATTCTGGGCGCAGTGACTCGCTACGAAGGTCCGGGGTTGTGGGTCTTTGAGATCTCTCCCTATGACACCGCAAGCGCGGACATGATCACGAGAGCGTATCGCAGCATCTCAACGAATAGCTTCTTTGACGGCGAACTGTACTTTCATCCAACATCAGATAATGTCGCAAGAGTGCTGCCCGAGTTGCCCAGCGACATCAAGACCGTGACAACAGAGGAGATCTTCGCTGGTATTGATTATCAACCCTTGAACTTGGCTGAGTCTTACGGCCGGCTGCGCTTCATGGAAGCTGCGACTCTCGATACACAGTACCCGAGTTTTCGCGACCTCATCGTGCTCGACAAGGTTCCCAACGACATCAGTGTTGTTGCCGGAATTATCACCGAGGAGTTTCAAACACCACTCTCGCACATCAACGTGCTCTCACAGAATCGCGGTACGCCCAACATGGGCTTGCGCGGAGCTGTTACCAATGCCGAGTTGCGAGCCCTCGACGGAAAGTGGGTTCGCCTGGAAGTTAAAGCTCTCGATTGGAACATTAGTGAGGTTACGCAAGAAGAAGCCGACGCTTGGTGGGAAGATCACAGGCCGAGTGCTGTCCAGGTGCCCGGACTAGACCTAAGTGTCATGGGGCTAGTCGATATGAAGGACTTGCTCGATACTAATATGGCGCAAAAGGAGCGAATAAAGACGGCGATTCCGGCGTTTGGTGGCAAGGCAAGTCACTACGCAGAACTGGCGACTGTTACCGATGTTCCGGTTCCCACCGCATTTGCAATTCCGATTTTTTACTACGACCAATTCTTAGAAGAGAATGGGTTTAAGACGCGAATCGCCACGATGCTCGAAGACGCAAACTTTCGCGACAATCCAATGCTTCGCGATGCGACTCTCAAAACACTGCGAGACGACATGAAACTCGCACCGATCAATACAGACTTTATCGCAGCGCTAACTACCAAGCTCGAGACCGACTTCGCTGGAATACGCATGCGCTTTCGCTCCAGTACAAATGCAGAAGACTTGGAGGGATTTACCGGAGCTGGGCTCTACACCTCGAAGAGTGGTGAACTGGCAGATCCCACTAGTCCCATCGAAGACGCGATTCGCACTGTGTGGTCTAGCGTTTGGTTTTTCCGAGCCTTTGAAGAGCGAGAGTTCCGCAGCATCGAACATTTGCAAGTGGGAATGGCGCTCTTGGTACATCGATCCTTCCCGGACGAATATGCAAATGGCGTGGCAATCACGGCGAACATCTTCGATTCTAGCGGACTGAATCCAGCTTTCTACATCAATGTTCAGCGTGGCGAGGCATCGGTTGTCAAACCACTGCCGGGCGTTACCAGCGATCAAATCCTCTATCAGTTCTACAACCCCAACCAGCCGGCGATTTATCTGGGGCACTCAACCGAAGTGCCGACTGGCGAGCACGTCTTGACTCCGACACAGCTTTTTGAGGTCGGAAAAGCACTGGATGCAATTCATCAGCATTTTGCCGAGAGCTACGGCGGAGATCCGAGTGTGTTTTACGGCATGGATGTCGAATTCAAATTCGATGATCTGGTACCCGGTGGTGATGTTGAGCTACAAGTAAAGCAAGCTAGGCCGCACCCGGGTCGAGGACAATAAGGTATGAGTAACAACAACCAAGGCGCTTCTGCTTCTGCTTCTTTCCTTCCTTCTCTTCTTCTGGCCGCGATCACGGGAATTGCGCTAACTGGATGTAGCGATGATGGCGGAGGCGGAGACGAGCCTGATACTCCCGATGCGGACATCTCCGCATGCGGTTTGACGGGAACGGGCACCGACTCGGTTGCTCTTGCCGGTGCCTGCTCGCAAGACAAACTCCTAGGTACGATTCTTCTAGAGGCACTAGACGACTTTTCTCTTCTCGATGCCAAGATTAGCAATGCGGTACTGCCCAGCAGTATTCGAGAAGAGGAAATGAGTATGGGCGGATGTCGCCTGATGCGAAAACGTTTTCCTTTCTGCGATCCGAACTGTGCAGCGAATGAAGCCTGCACCTTCTCGGGAGAGTGCATTGCGTATCCTTCCAGACAAGACTTGGGCGATGTATGTGTCGCTGGTTTGTCCGAACCTGTAGTGATGACGGCACAGGCGCCGGACTTCGGCTATTTTAACACGCAACTCGATAACCCTGCGTTTGTTGGTGGCGAACGGGTGGAAATCCACACCACGGGTGGGGCATACACCGCTTTTGACTTGGTCGGGGTTGGTGTGACAAAGATGCGGTCGGACACCCGATGGACAATTGTTGAGGGCGATGACCTCCTGGTGGCTTGGTCAACCTCGGACAAAGATGTTGCAGCCATGATCGCGCTGAGCATCAATATCGATCAGCACGGCAGTTCACCGCTCTTGCTCGAGTGTGATTTTCCCGATACTGGAGAAGCGGTGATCCCCGGCGGACTTCTCAAAGAGCTTTTAACCTCCGGTGTCTCAGGCTTCCCAGTCGGAAAGATCTCTAGGCATACCTCAGACTCTGTACAGGTAAGCGATGGTTGCATAGAGTTTGTTGTGCGCTCGCCCCAGACCGTCGAGGTTCGCGTAGAAGGCCATGTGCCTTGTACGGGGGCGCCTAACGAATGTCCGAAGGGAACGACTTGCAATGTTCCTCTTGAGACCTGCGAGTAGTCAGGTGACAGAGGCCAGTGCCTGTCGTTTCTGCGATCTCTGTCGAGTGTGATAATACAGTGTCTTAGAGTGTCGCCGAGTTCGAGACAGTCTGCTAGTTCCGGGCCTGTATTCCCCCAGGACCTCTATCGAGGCACTGGAGGCTGGACATGTCAAAAGTCGGACGCCAGACGGTCAATTCGAGAAACTTTGTCACCTTTTGGTGTGGGTTCCCGACTATGGTGCAGATGTTGGAATCGACAGATATAGAACTTCACCGAGCGAGTATGAACGGCGATCGCGATGCTTTCGGCGTCATTGTCTCCCGGTATCAGTCGATGATGTGTGCGGTTGCTTTCAGCGCGCTCGGAGACAAGGAGAGGAGTGAGGATGTCGCGCAAGATGCGCTCATCGCAGCATGGACAAGTTTGCGCGAGCTGCGAGATCCGAGCAAACTCCGGCCCTGGTTGTGTGGAATAGCTCGCAATCGGGCGCTAGAAGAGAAGCGGCGAGGTATTGAGAGATCAGTCTCCTTGGGGCGTTGGGGCCAGCCCATGCAAGAAGTCGAAGATCCGCAGATCAATGCAGAGCGCAACCAGGCGCAAGAGCTTCTTTGGGACGCACTGGCAGAGATACCCGACACTTACAGAGAACCATTGGTCCTTTACTACAGCGACGGCAAGTCAATCTCGGCGGTAGCGGCAGCACTAGAGATTTCAGAGGAAGCTGCTCGTCAGCGCCTGTCCCGAGGACGTAATCGGCTAAAGGAGAGTGTTAGAGGTAGGGTTGGTTCCGCGCTGGACCAGTGCGCACCCAGTCGTGGGTTCAAAGGGAGGGTGCTTGCCGCGTTACCACCTCTCATTGGCATTTCCACGGCATCCAGTGCAAGTGCCGCCACAAGCGCTGGAGGCCCAGGCGGGTTCGCTTCTGGGGCGATGGCCAAGACAATTTCGTTGCTTCTCATGTTCTTTGGGATTGCGGTGATTGCTGTGTTTGTTCTACGAAGTCTCGCGGTCCAAGTAGGCGAGTCTCCCTCGGAGCAATACGCGAGCAGAAATCATTCCCGCCAATTAGATTCTAAGGTGTTTCGGACCATTCCAAATCTTGTTTCTATTCCAAGTAGCGCGTCCGGGAAACCGAACAAAGGCTGTAAGCTCAGTGGCAGGGTCGTCGATGAAAGCGGTGGGGCTTTGGTACACACCGAAGTGTTATTGCGACGTCAGGAGGAGTACACCACGCTCGATACTGCCACGCGGGTTTCAGACGAGCGAGGCTACTTTGACTTTGGCGAAGTGCAATCCAGTTGGTATCGAGTTAGTGTAGCAGAACCCAATCGAGTTCCGGACACACGCGCATGGCAGTGCGTTGATGGCGTGGACGGAGACGTCGAGCTGCAAGTTGGCAAGGGTGATATCAGAGTGCATGGCAGAATTGTAGATCGGGATGGAACACCACTTGCCGGCACTGAGGTTACGATCGTTGAACCCGGACAGGACAAGGAGTCTAGAGCCTTCCGTGTTGCCACGTATGCGTATGTTGACGACGAGGGCAATTATGTACTTCACATTCCATACACGGACGGTCGTCCCTATGTCCTGTACGCGCGCGCACCGGGACATCAATTCACGTACCTTGATTTTCAGCCCTCGCAGGGCGAAGAGCTCAAGCACGACTTTGTTCTCAAGCGAGATGCGGTTGTTGAGGGTGTCGTGCTGATGCCCGATGGCACACCGGCGGTTGGCGCGGAACTCTTCCAGGGTGGTCGTTGGGCTATGCTTGGCACAACTTCCGGAGAGGACGGGGAGTTTTCGATGCCAGTGCGTCCAGGAAGAACTCTGACACTAAGCGCTCGCCACGCAGATCTAGTTGCCTGGCAGGATCAGGTGGTTGTGCAGAGTACTGGTACAAAATCAATCGTCCTGCGCTTGCGACCGGGCCGCCGTGTCCGTGGAGTCGTGAAGGGACCAGGAGGCGCGCCAGTTGTCGGTGCCCAAGTCATGATAAGTGCGCAATTCACAGGCGTCTATGTTCTGGACACCACAAACCACGAAGGAGAATTCGAAGTGGCTGGTCTCCCCTCCGATACGATTCTTCGAGCCCGCTTGATGGGCGCTGCCGCGGGTGAGACTTGGATCCGCGATGTAGAACAGAGCTTTGTGGAGTTATCGCTGGATGCAGATGGACGCCTCTAGGGGTTGGTGGCAGAAGATCTCGTCGATGGCGTAGTCGTCTGTGTTAGTGCCACCGTGTTTGTCGTTCACTTCTATCCCAGCACTGGATGATCGGCGGTAGTCCACAAACTGCGTAATGACATGGTGGTGTCTAGTGCGGTAGACTCGTTTCTTTCGAGGCTATCCTAATTATGACTTCTATCTCCGTTTCGAGCAGCCTGCTCTCTTCCGTATTTGTAGCGTCGCTACTTTCCCTCGCCAGTGCT
>JAESTW010000854.1 GCA_016763395.1 Kofleriaceae bacterium | reverse complement strand
TGCGTTTTTCCGTTCTCTTCAGAGACATTGTTGAGATAGCAATATGACGTTTTAGAATCCATTGATACCTCTTTCTTGCCCTCGGGCAGGTCTGCCGGAACGATTGTCTCTTCCTTCGCAGCGCCATTGGCATCGACAGTTTTTTCCTCTGGCTTGGCCGCTGCAGTAGAAGGGTTAGCTGGCTTTTTTGCCTCAGTCGTAGCCTCAAGCTTGGTAGCAGTTTCGCCTTCTTTGGCGTTGGAATCAGACTTGGAGGATCCGCAAGCTCCCACTAGCAACAGCGTTCCTACAATACAATTTAACTTCAGAAAATGCATGGTCCGGGTATAGGTCCAACGCCTTCTTTTGTCAAAACTGAGGTCCCTCAAATTTGGGATGGATGGCAAGGCCTGATGGATTGACAGCGAAGCCTAAGGCAGTCCGCAGTCGATCCACTGGACCAATTTCATCCGCTCCTCAGGGATTGGCAGCGCCATCGCAAAGGAGGGCGGCATGTTGGGTCGAGTGCCGGAGATTGCTTTGATACTAACAGCCCAGCGGAATGCTAGATCGTAGTCGTCAAAATCGATGCTGGCGGGTGCGTCCTTTCGGTCGGATCCAGTCACGCTGGAGTGATGACATTCGAGGCAGTAGTCTTCGATGAAGCCTTGTGCGAAGTTATCGTAGGTGAGCTCTTGGCAGTCGATAGTAGCCGCGTCCGGTGCGGCATCGGCGCCAATCGGGCTCGCTTTGTCATCACAAGCACAGAGACTGAGCGAGACAAGGCAGGAGAGCAATGCGGAAGTGAAGCGAGCGTGTGTCATTTTAACTCGTCCGGACTACTTACCGCGACGGCGATAGCGTTTGAGTAATAGCGTCTGGTGATTGTCCTGGCTCTGCACGATGCCGCCGATGATGATGTGCTCGGCTCGTGAGGAGAGTTCCAGTGGGTCGCCCGTCCAGACAACAATATCCGCTGCTACGCCGACCTTGAGAGTTCCTCTGGCGACACCAAAAATCTCTGCTGGAGCGGTTGTAATAGCGGCGAAGGCCTCTTGCCAGGAGAGTCCGTGGGCAACGGCTAGGCCGGCAAGCTGCCGCAATGTCCGGGCGCTAGAGGCGTCGCCGGAGGGAGAGATGATAATCTGTACACCGGCTTTGGATAAGCGAGTGGCCAAGTCATCGACGACGTGAATCTGATCAAAAGAGCCGGGTAGGTTGGACTTGGGGTTGAGCAGAACCGGGATTTTGGCGGCTGCCAGCTCTTTGGCGAGCATCCACGATTCACTTGCTCCCTGCAGAATAACTCGTAGTTTGAAGTTCTTGGCCAGGCGCAGTACCGCGGCGATATCGCTTTTGCGATCGACAGTCACGATCATTGGGATTTTTCGTGAGAGAACCAGTGAAAGTGCTTCTAAATCGAGGTGGCCTGCTCCGTATTGGCGAGTTTGGCCGCGATTGTAGGCAGCTTTGTTCTTTGCGTAGTGAGCTGCATCGCTGAAGAGTGCTCGCAGCTTTTGCAGCGCAAGCCCACGTGAACCGTGACCGACTCCGCTTGCCCGATGTCCGAGAGTGACATGCATAGCGATACTTTGCTTGACGGTGTTGCCAGCGACACTGCCTGCGCCGGTGGTCAGCCATGCGCTTTGTCCGGCTATCAGCCCGCCGCCCGGAGAGCTGATTGTCGAGGTGATTCCGCCGTTGCGAGCGACTGCTATCACCATGGAGTTCGGATTGTAGCCGTCGACGACTTGAAACGCAGCGTGAATCGGGTGTGCACCGCCAAAGCGGCCTTCGTTGGTGTAACCGACCGCGTTGACTTCGACCATGCCCAAGCGGGTGGCAGTAGCAACAAGTCCAGCGGTTACGACTTTGCCGCGTCCGTCGATGCGAGTGGCGCCAGCCGGAATGGCAACGCTGGTTCCCATGGCCGTAATTTTGCCCTTTTTGATGACAATGCTAACTCCCTCCTGCGTGCCGCTCGCGCTGCGAAGAGTCGCGCCTTCAATGGCAATGGTGTCCGACGCTTTTTGCGCGCCAGCTTGGGAGGGAAGAGCGAAAACGGTCGCCAGTGCTGCGATGGCTAGTGCGGTGCGTATCATTGTGCGTCTCCTGTTGAGGAATCTGTAGTGGAGTTGCCAAGTTCGAAATCGGTCGGCTTGCGGCCCCCTGTGCGTGTATAGGTCATTTCACCGGCTTGGATAACAACGTCCGGCAAGCTGTAAACGCTGAATGGATGTCCGGACCAAAGAACCACATCAGCCCGTTTGCCCTTGTCTAACGTTCCAGTCACCGATTCGATTCCGAGAGCCCAAGCCGCGTTGGCAGTAATCCAGCGCAGTGCCTGATCTTCAGAAATAGCGTTGCCCGCTGCTCGTCCGGCGTACATGCCTTTGGCCGCCTCTTGGTTGAGATGCTGAATGTCGAGGGCTGAGTCCGAGTGGATGATGGCTCGGCCACCGGCTTCAGTCATCAGGGCTGCGTTCTCGATGATGCCGTCGAGGGCTTCCATCTTGAAACCCCACCATTCGGCCCAAGTTGAAATCGAGATGTTGTGCTCTACGAGAATGTCTCTAACCTTGTACGCTTCGATGGCATGATGGAAGGAGCGAATGTTGAAGCCGAACTCATCAGAAATCTCGACCAATTGCCGGATGTCATCAGCCCGATAGCAGTGCACCTGGACCAAGATCTCTCCGCGCAGAACCGCGGCCAATGTTTCCATGCCCAGGTTTACCGCCGGACGGTCGGGAGCAGCGCTGGCCTCGGTGTCCTCATCTTTGTTGGCTTTTTTTACAACCCACTCTTTGTACGCGATTTCATATTTTTGCGCCGCGACATTGTATTCGGCGGCTCCTTGGAATGCCGCTCGAAATGCCGCGTACAGGCCCATACGAGTCTGTGGGCCACCTTTGTCACCGTAGACACGCTTTGGGTTTTCGCCACACGCCATTTTGATGGTTTCAGGTGCTCCGGGAAAGGCGTTGTCGCTGGCGACGCCGCCCGGACGCATGACCGTGGTGTAGCCGCGTCCGCCGATAAGGTTGGCCGAACCCGGTAAAATGAGTGCTGTGGTAACACCACCTGCTCGTGCTCTGGTGATGTTTGGATCTTGCGCCCAATAGCCATAGCGCGCTCTGGCGTAGGGAGTGGTTGGCGCGACTGCCTCTGGCGGAACTGCAAAAGCCTCTGGAGGGGATGGGACTACTGGAACTACAGGCAATCACTCGAATGTCAATATCCCATCCGGAGAAACCGATGCAGACCAAGTTATTA
>JAESTW010000853.1 GCA_016763395.1 Kofleriaceae bacterium | reverse complement strand
CCGTCACCGCATGTTGCTGCCGAGCAATCGATATTGCATGTTGCCGACTCTCCAGAATCATCGCAGTCTTCTCCAGCTGTTGCGTTTGCAATGCCGTCACCGCATGTTGCTGTCGAGCAATCGATATTGCATGTTGCTGACTCTCCCGAGTCATCGCAGTCTTCTCCTGCTGTTGTGTTGGTGATTCCATCGCCGCATGTTGCTGCTGTACAATCGGCATTGCATGTTGCTGACTCGCCAGCGTCGTCACAAGCCTCCGAGCCGTTGGTAACTGCATCTCCACAGATGGGCGCCTGGCACAGATCATCGGTACAAACCCCCGACTGACAATCAGCGGCGGCGTTGCAAGCACCGCCATCTCCACAAGCGGCACAATCGGGGCCGCCGCAATCGACATCGGTCTCCGTACCATTGAGAGTTTGGTCCACACAATTGGCTGCCAGACAAACGAGAGTTGCCTCATCGCAGACATCGCTGAGGCAATCGTCGTTGTCTTGGCAGACTTCTTTGATTTCGCATCCAGTGCAATCGTCACCGCCGCAATCCACGTCGGTTTCAGTACCGTTGACCACTCCATCGGTGCAGGTGGCAATCGCGCATTGGTCTTGGTCGTCACAAACACCACTTTGGCAATCGGTACCGACTTCGCAGGCTCCTCCGTCGGGACAGGCTTCACAATCGTCACCACCGCAATCAATATCCACTTCATCCCCATTGCGCACTCCGTCTCCACAAGCCGCTGGGACGCAGACTTCACCTCCGCAGACGCCGCTTTGGCAATCTTCAGGAGCCGTGCAGGTACTTCCATCGGGGCAGGTCTCACAATCGGGGCCACCGCAGTCGGTATCGACTTCATCGCCGTTGCGCACACCATCGGTACACGTTGCTGTCACACATGCGTTGCCATTGCAGACACCACTTTGGCAATCTTCAGGAGCCGTACAGGTACTTCCATCGGGGCAGGTTTCACAATCGATCCCGCCACAATCGACGCCCACTTCACCACCGTTGGTGACGCCGTCATTACAACTTGGCGCGAAACACGCTTCGTCAATGCAGACGCCGCTTTCACAGTCATCTCCCACTAAACACTGTTCCCCGACGGCGTTGTTGCAGTCTGTGCCAGGGTCGGCGCAGTTGAATCCTTGCAGGTTATCTCCGCAAGAAGACATGGAGAGCCACAGACAGCCTGCGATTGCTAGTTGGAACAAACCAAGACGACGATCTCTCATAATTTCGTTTCCCTCAATACTGTGGTGGTGCGAGTGCGCGGATTGCACGGACGAGGAGTGTCCTATGTCCTCATCGTGAACACCATAATGCTACGGGTATCGAGGGGGGGGCGTTCCTGTATTGCGAATAACTCTATAAGTGACAAATGTCGGACAAGGAGTGCAATCCTGCGCTCTGTAGTGATGTGTGTTCTCTACCTTCTCTTGCGGCACAAGGTGGTCGTATGCTTCAGAGCATGGTCGGGCACAGAAAAACCCCACCGTGCGTCGATGAGATGGGCTGATCGTTCATAGCTCTTCTAGTTTCTGAGAAACCATGCGACCGGCCGTGCACTTCCTCATTTTGGGCCTGCATTTATTAGGACCTTACTATTGCGTTCCTACACAGGAAACACCGTATCGCTGGCAAAGTGCAATTGAAATCGCTGTCGAAGGACCCTAAGTAGCTCGCTTTTTGATTCTAGTGTTTGAGTTTGAGACTGTCCGGACGCGTCTCGAGTTTTTAACTCAGAATTCAGCAGGCTGATCCTTCCTGAACCTTCTGCCTTTGCAACGACCAGTCGGTTGCGAAAATGCGAATCGTGATGCGTGCTGGTATACCAGTTGGCACCAATTCGATCGATTGTGGGCATTGGCTCTAGGGTAAATTCGCAAACGTCAGACCAGTGCTCTCCTAGTTTGGCCTGATGAAAAAGTACCGCATCGGGAGCTCGTAAATCGAAGCCATTCCAATCTCCTTGCGCAACGATTCTGCGGGGTTCATGGGGTGTTTTTTGTGGTGTGTCGAGACACAACCGGATCGCCGAGGTTGGTGACAAGGCGCCAACTCCAACATCGGCAAGCCATGTTTCCCCATTGATTTCGACACGCAAAAACAGGTGTGTCCGCGGTGCAGAATCTTCTCTCTCTCGCCCAATGCGAACTCTTCCGCTAATAGGCGTGACGTCGAATCCAATCGCCCTAAGAACATGTAGTAATAACGTGTTCTGCTCGAAACAGTAGCCGCCGCGATTGTTGTGAACCAACTTTGTTTCCAGGTCTTCAATCTCCAGAGAGATTGGCCGTCCAAGCAAAATGTCTAAGTTCTCAAAGGGGATTGCTTGAACATGCGCTGCAACGATTTGGTTTAGCGTATTGAGGGTTGGTACACGAGCTGTACCGACACTCTGAATCCGCCGAAAGTATGCATCCAAGTCGAGTGTATGCGACATGCCTATTAGGCTATCACTCTATCGTATGATGAAGGATGACCTATCTATTTCGTTGGTGTGGCCGACGCTGGGAGATTGCATTGCTGCAAGAAGAGCTTGGCCTGCTCAAGAACACGCTCCAAAGGCGCAGGCCCAACGAGTAAAATCTGTCGAGAGTTGTGCAAGAGTTTGGCTTCCTGTGGATTTACATCCAGGCCGATTTCTTCTTGTGCGATGTATTCGTAGCCGATGCCGAGTTGGGGATCGTAGCCATCTAGGGTTACTTCAAACGAATCGCTCTCGCCATCAATACACATAGCGGAGCAGGATACATCGTTTACAATTCGCAGCTTTTGTTTGCGAAAGAGGGCATCTAAGGCCTGTCTTGCCAATATCTCTGATGCGGGCGGACCAGCAACTGGAGTTTGTCCAGCGTCAAAGGATGACCTAACTTGAGGCGCATTGAGGGCTTTGTCCGCTTCACCTATAGAAGTAGATCCGGAGCATCCAACAAGCATACTAAGGACAAGCAAGATTGTTCGCCAATGTTTTGCTAAAATTCTAGGGATGCGGCTCGGCACATTATTGTTGCGAGATGGAATCATTACTCTTACTCAGTTGGAACAGGCGCTGCGTGTCCAAGTTCTGAGTGGCGGACGGCTTGGGACCAACCTTGTCGAACTTGATTTTATTGACCTTAGCACTCTGGGCCGCTGTCTGTCGGAGGTTCACAACGTTCCGGTGACAATCGCGGGACGTTTTGAAAAGGCCGACCCGGACTTGATAAAGGCGTTTGGAGCAGAAATGGCCGATCGCTACACGGCCATTCCAATCGGCGTGGATCCAAAAGATTCAAGTCGGGTGGTGATTGCGTTGCGCGATCCGGTAGATGCCGTTGCGATTGCCGCCATAGAGAAGCATCTGAAAACGGCAGTAACGCCGAACATCGCAGGTGAACTGCGGCTATTTTTCTACCTGGAGAAGTACTATCAAATCAACCGAAGGGTCCGGTACACCAGAGCGCCAGGACCGAGCGACGGGCCGCCGAAGTCCAAACGAGAGCGCAGAAAGACGCAGCCATTTCGCGGCAAGGGCAGGGCGACGAGGGTAAGCATTGCACCTAAGAAAAACCGGGGTGAGGTCGAGGATGACGGAAGCAACGAGAACCTTCTCTACACCGTGGACTATGCCCTGGTAGTCATCGAGAACGCAACTCACCGAAACGAGATTGCGGACGCGATTTTGGACTATAGCGTCGGGCGCTTTGAATGTACTGCACTCTTCGTTGTCCGGGCCGGAGAGGCTATCGGATGGCGCTCACGGGCCAAGGGATTGGGGGCAGATGCGCTAGAGCGACTGAGTTTCTCCCTGAAGGGGATTTCGGTGTTTCAAGAGGCGTTCGATTCGAAAAAGCCGTATAAAGGTAAAGTTCTTACGGCCGGGCATACTGTGGAACCGTCGCTGTGGGAAAAGATAGCGCTTGAACATGTTCCGACCGACATACACGTGGTACCGGTGATATTGGCAAATCGAGTTGTGAACCTTATCTACGCGCACAGTAGTCCGGGCGTGGTGGCCAATGAACAGAGCATTGCCGGACTGCAAAAGCTGGCTGCGT
>JAESTW010000852.1 GCA_016763395.1 Kofleriaceae bacterium | reverse complement strand
CAAATAGTGAACATCGAAAGTCGCTGGCCACAGGGTGGCCGTAGTCTAAGAGACGAACTCGTAGTACCTGCTCCACACTCAGAACGCGACGGGGTAGCATCGACGCCTCCGCGGCCACCGTCGACTCGCCACGAATTGCCATCAGAACAACTCTCTTTTCCTCTGCGCTTGGAGCTGGCAAGCGAAAGCTCGATTCACTCACAAAGTCCCAAGCACCAGGACGCATCGAGGCGAGTATGTTGCGTAGGGCATCGTCGACCACAGCAGCACTGCTTAACTCTCCGCCCTGGTGAATTTCTGAAACAAAATTCACCGTTTCATCACAAAACACAGGACGCAACAAACGCAATGCAGCACCGAGTTCTGCCGCCTGATCCCGTTTTTCTATTCGGCTGCCAACAACTCTGGCAATCCCTGAACGAATGATATTTTCAAACTCGGACGCCGGGCGCAGGGGAACGTCCGAGATCATCTTCTGAAAAACGGGAGCTTGCGAGAACCCCGAGTCTATGAACTCGTCAAACAAATGAGACTGGAACCCAGGTTGAGCATTCCATTGAGACCAAGGGTTTCGCATCTCGTTCATCAATGGTTGCCAATAGGGCAATGGCTCGGTCCCGCCATGGCAGCCCAGGCAGTATGCCGGTTGCGTAGCGATTCGCATTTGCCCCCGCTCGTCCGCACTCGTAGCAAAGTGGCGATACCTACCAGCACTCTCATCCCAGGCAGAAAGGTGCAATTCCTGAGGATCTGTGTCCGGTCCTTCTTTGATGATCGGCGCGAGCAAGAAGAACCGGCTGGCATCACTCGGCTGGTCCGAACAGTTGGTAAAAATCGTACGAGGAGTATACCCATTGTTACTCAGAACAACGAAGCTGGCCTCCTCCGCCACAGAGCATCCCTGCTCCTGCCCCAATCCCCTCAAAATATCCCGGTAGTTGCCCTCAATGGCCCCTAAGTCCGTTGCATTCGCTCGAAGAAAGCTTGAGAAGGGATCAGAAAAACCCTCAATATCACTGAGCAATTCGTCCAGACTCTGAGCGCCACAACTACCTTGGTTACAGGTTGAATCCCCTCCGGGCTCCGCTTTGTCACCGCAGCCAGATACCGTCGCCACAAACACCAAAGCGAGAGCCGCCCGAAGCAATTCGGCAGTCCTCGCCCTGTTTGTAGCCGCTTCTTTCAACTCTTCTACGGTTCCAATACCCAGGGTCTGTCCGTACAACTTCCGGCGTATCCACTCGAAGAACTCATCGGGTCGCAATCCATCGCTGCTTTGGTAATCAGAACATGAACCACAACTTTGTCCGCGAACTTCTCATCACAGTAGCTTTTGAGATCTTGCTGCCCCGAGCTTGCGCTTGCATGGTCCAGAACTTCTGTGGCCGTAAGCGGACAAGCCACGATATTTTTCACGTTCACAGCACCTGCTGGCAGTACATCGCCAGTTTCGACGTAGTGGCATCCTGCGGGTGGTTCTTTGCGTGTCTCCCACGATCCTAGGTGAAAGCCTCGTAAATCCAGGGAACCCAGAACCTCAGGAAAATCCCGAGTCTCCGCCTTAGGTGTACAACCACATTCAGTAAGACGGAGTGCCGTCGTGCAAATCGTGGTGTCCGAGAGTCTATAGGACGTCCGATTGATTAGCTGATTGAGTAAACACCCTCGAGTAAAGGGATCCTCGACAGGTTTGCCATCGAAGCCCGTTACACTGGCAAAGGTCTGTAAACAATCTTCGACCAAGTTCGTCGCTGCCTCCAAAGAGTTGACGCCGTGACGCATTCGAAAATTGTCGCCACTCAGATCGATACCGCGGTATTGCTCGCACTGTCCGCCGCCATCCTCTGGACATTTCGGAAGAGGATCATAGATATCGCTCTGCCAAGACGAGAATATGCACGCGCCCGCTTCAGACTCCGGGTCCGCTACTTCCATAGCCAAAAGGGCGTCGAAGTCGGCATCGGACAACTCTAAGTATCGTTCAGACCACTCCGGGGGCGTATCCAGTGTGTCCAATTGTCCGCGAATTACGGATTTGTCCGATGCAGGCAACTGCACCAACGCAAACGACTCACAGTACTCTTGCCCCTTATCGAGTTCATCAATCCCCGGCGCATCCTGGCAGGACCACCGAATCGCGGTGTTTGTAAACGCCATTTGATTTGGATTGAAAACATCTTTTCTACGCTCTTGGCAGAGGCCGAAAATACCCTGTTCTCGGTCATTCTCATCACACTTGTCTCCAGTACAATCGAGCGTGTCTCCATTGGACGAGCAGGAAAGCGTAAAGCTTGCACCAATGCTCAAGGCTCCGAGTAGGGATAAGGAAAGAATGGATGGCATTTGGGAAAGGAGATTCATAATGTGCTCGAGTGGTCGTAGCTGCAATAAAAGCACATCTTGTGCCATACAGGCTGCGCCCCGGCTTACATCTATATAGTGTGTTTCATAACAGCGATTTCATTGGTACTTCTACCAATTGACGGCTACACCTTGTAGTTGCCAAACAATGGAAAGTGGCTTCTGGCTCTTCCGATCTGCGCCGATCTCTGGCGACTCAGCACGCCAGTGGAGCCCCCATTCCCCAGTGTTAAGTGGTCTTTATTACATAGTTTTGAACAATCCGTAGTTGGGCGCAATATGTGCATTGGATACATGGTACTCCCGTACTCACTACATGGAATCGACTCAATCTATGACCGTATTCAAGAAGATCTTACTAACCACTCTTCCCCTCGCCTTCATCTGGAGCTGCTCCAGCGATACGCCAACTAACGACGACAACAACAGCTGTCGAGGCGATCGATGTGATGAGTTAGACAAGCCAGACAGGGAAGTCCCCGACTCCCCGTGCGACGGACACATGGTCGATCGCAGTGGACGAAACAACCAGAAGGTTGCCGGACGACTCAACGATCCTTTGGCAAACCTTGTCTTCAAAACTGGCGAAGATTGTCCACTGACCTATCAAGATATCATGGCCAAGCTTCGCAAAAATGATGCGGAAGGCTGTACGGATGAACGTGATGGCATAACGACACGAGTCGTGTCCGAGACCGCGCAAGCCTCTGGTACTCCAACAAGTTATCGTTTGGTAACAAGTCGAAAGTGCAACGGTCGCGATACTCACGAGTTGGTTTTCTCACTCTTCGGAGTTGGCGCGGGCGCACAATCACTGCCTGGTGGCGTAGAGATTATCGCCTTTGACAAAGAAGCAGGAGTCTTCAACTTCTACGAGACCGATGGCGAAGAAGTGAACTTCTTTGGCAACTCAAACGACATGCTAAAAGGCGTCATTGCCAATCCAAGGGATAGGGATGAGCAGCAAATTCGACGCTGCGCCGCATGTCACAACGCTGGCGGCTTGGTGATGAAAGAACTCGACACACCTTGGGTTCACTGGGAAGGTCACATGGACACCCCAGGCGCCAAAGACCTAGTCGAGGCTCATGCCGATCTAGGCAGTAAAGCGAGCGGTTCCGAATTCGAGGGATTAGTAAAGCGCGCCAACAAAGCATGGAACGACTCCCGACTAGCGACACTGAGATCAACAGCAGGTCTCAAAGAAACCCT
>JAESTW010000072.1 GCA_016763395.1 Kofleriaceae bacterium | reverse complement strand
TCTGAGCCGCGTGGAGGCACTTCGAGGGATTGGGCGTTGCCGCCGGACGCAGTATAGCTTGCGGCCGAGACTCGATTGGCGCGGCCCGACTTGGCACTGGGAAGATAGAGTTCTTCTAAGTCCGAGAAACACAGCGCATTGCCCTCGACTGCAAACATATCGAGTGCCGCGACTTGGGAAAACCAATGGGCGAGAATCTTGTGTTGTCGTTCTCGCAAAATCTGAATCACTGCCTCGGTTGTGTCCGGGGATGAGTATTGGGCTGCCTCGGCAGCGGCACGAATATGGACTGGCGTGAATCGGGCGATGATTTTGGCGGCCCAGTAGGCGTCAAAGCGATCGGTCTGTTTGAATGGCTCCCAGGGATACGCGGGGGACCAATTTGTTGCCTCGAAGTGCTTCGAATCAAAGCGACCTAGGCCTCGTAGCCTGTCTCCGTTTGCTTTTGCGCCGTCAGCACCTTCCCAGGGCCGAGTTGCCAAGCCGAGTGTTAGGGTTGAGGTTACTAGGGCACCGAAGTCGAAGGAGTAGGCGAACCCATCTTCTTCCCGCTTCTCAATCCATCCTAGTGCTCCCAAGGCCTTGCCGAAGTCAACCAGGTAGTGCACGACGTGACGCTGGGCTGGGTCGTACATGTCGAGGGTGTTGTCCTGCTTGACGTCGGTGTGATCGATCCATGAGAAAAACACGTACTGTCCGCGCAAATCTCGGCGCAACTCATGGGCGACCGTATCATTGGAGTCGTCTTTTCGTACGCCTTCAGCTGCAATACCGCCAAGAGGAATGCCCGGCAGGTACTTGCTTGCGAGACCGCGATACGAGCCGTCTCTTTCTACTTCCACTCTGTCGAGGGTGGCGAGCAAGTCAGCATGGGTCATCGCACGCTTTTTGCCAAAGGTGTCCGAAACAACCGCATCTTTTGCCAATACTAGATCTTCTGAGCGGAAGAAAACCACATTGTCATCGGGAACGTTGAATCCCGAGGCCCACAGAATCCGCTGCGCCACTACATCCGCGCCGGTTTCCATTTCTGGCTCTCCTTTGGCATCAAACTTCAGAATGTACTTTGCGCCGTCCGCCGTCTTAAAGACAAAACCTGGCGATACTCCGCCGACCTTGGTCCCGGTTATGATCCACGGACGAGCAGCGCCGGCATCGAGTTTACCATCGCCGGGGCCTCGTCCGATTTCTTCTGGAGTCATGTCGCGAACGCCAATGCGGTTGGTAAACCACGTAGAGTTGGGAACCTCTCCTAGGGAGTTTGTATTCTTGGCCGAGCCAGCGTCCCGAAAATCCATTCCGCGAAAAAGAGGGCGATAGAAGAATCGATCGAAGTAGTATTGCATCCGCAGAAAGCCACTCGAAGTTGGCGGACGGCTCAGAGGCTTGCGGTCTTGACAAGCCATACTGGGGCTGTATCTGCAAAGCGATGTGCTCCAATTTGATGCCCTCCGCACCCAAGCAATAGGTAGGCTGCCAACACATAGGCTGCGATGCCCAGCGAAGCTATCGGAGAAAGAGAAGCGTAACGAGCGCACTTTGACAGTGGTTGATTCATTTTGGGCGTGTGACGATGCTACCCTACCCTGGTTCATGTCGATGCGAATACATTTGGCAAATGTTATTTTTGCCGCCAGCGTGTCGGTGGGAGCAGGTACTGCTATTGCGCAGGAAGCCCCGCAACCAGTCGCGAGTGAGCCCGAGCCGGCGCCAAGTGACAGCGAACTCTCCGCTGCCCCAGATTCGGACAAAGCTCACGGCGTTGTCAAAAGGCGCGACAATTCGCCGAGTCTGTTTACGAGCACCGTACCGCGGGTCATTTTCTTTGTTCCAAAGTGGAGCTTCTTCGGACTCATGTGGCCCATTCGAAAAGGCCTGTATTTAGTCGACCGTCACGATGTACCTGCGCGAATAGGGCGGCTTCTGTCCGGCGACAGTGCTCTAACCTTGTTTCCGAGTGCAATCATCGTAGCGGGCCAGGGAGTTACCTTTGGCTTTGGCGCGGACTACAGAAAGTATGTTCGTGGACGGCTGCTATTTGGCGGTGAAGCGCGGCAGATTTACGGAATCAAGCTTCGGACAAGAGACCTACTCGGCGCCTCATTCGAGCTTGATGCCGAGGCGGAATATCAACGTCTGCGAAACTCGATTTTTGCCGGCATTGGCAATAGCTCGCTGCAGTCCGGTGACTATGTCGGCCCACTTCTCGATCCGGTGTCCGACGATACCGCCTTCGAGACTCGCTACGATCAGAATGTTGCGCGCATTGAACTTGGTGCCAATTGGAGCTTTGCCGAGCATTTTGAGGCACGTCTAAGTGCAGCCTATCTTCGGCGACGCTTTGATGCTCCAGACGATTCGTCTGCGACTTCACTTCAGACAATTTATGACACCACAAAAGTCACGAGCTTTAACTCGGGCTTTTCTCAAGTGTATAGCGAGTTCAGGCTCTCCTTCGACAATCGAAGCCAGCCCAGCCAGTGGGTGTCCGCAGCCTTGCCAACGCGCGGATGGAAGCTAACGGGCTTTGGCGGACGAACTCACGCCACCGACAATTCGCACGAAGATTACACCAGGCTCGGACTAAACGCTCAGCGCTACCAACATCTCTTTGGCGACAACCGGGTGCTGATCGGCCGTGCCCAGGTTGAGTGGGTGAGTGCACAGGCTCGCGAGCTGCCCTTTGTCGATTTAGCGCAACTGGGGGGCTCGACGATTCTGCGCGGATACCGACGCGGCCGTTTTCGAGACCGAATGAGCGTACTTGGCTCCCTCGAATACCGATTCCCACTGAATCGTCAATTGTCCGGATTTCTCTTTGTCGATGCCGGAACGGTGGCACGCACACCCAGCAAGATCGACCTGGAGGATTTTCACTTGGGCACCGGCATTGGGTTCCACCTTCACACAACAGATCGATTGCTTGTCCGAATGCAAGTGGCAGCTGGCGAAGATGGCATTGCCTTCAACGCCAGTTTCAGAGCTTCAGACCGCGTCCGACGTTCTAGCAAGCGCCGATAGCTCGCGTCTCGGTGTACTGCTCGATAGCGGCCGCTACGGCGGATTCCGTTGGCCAAGTGTGTCGAT
>JAESTW010000851.1 GCA_016763395.1 Kofleriaceae bacterium | reverse complement strand
GAAGATGACGAGCAAGACCTGGATTCTCCAGTGGCACTCCCAAGCCCGATACTCGCTAGTGTCGATACGATCAGTCCCAGTGACGACGGTCCAAAGCCGCCACCACCCAAGGCATCTCCTCCTCGCGGCGGTCACCTTAAGCTCGTCAAGTAGCCGCTAGGACACTAATTTCAGTGTCGTCCGCCTAGACGTGGATTCGAACGCCGCAACACTGGGGCACACCCGGACAGGGTGGCCCGAGCTTCTCAATCTCAACCATGATTTTCGAGCTAGGGTAGCGAGTCTGAAGGCTCTGCCCTATGGCACCCGCAAGTGCTTCGAGAAGTTTGAAGGTCTGACCTGTGCCAATATCGACGATGGTCTGGCATACCTCGAAGTAGTCCACTGTATCGCCGAGAGCATCGCTGGCGCTGGCAGCCCACAAGTCTTTGCGCAGCTCCACGGATACGCGAAATCGGCGCGTGGTCTTGCGTTCTTCCTCGTAGTAGCCGTGATTGCCGTCAAACTCCAGCCCTCGGACAAAAACCATGTCTCGCTCGTTAGAGTCGCCGCTAAAGCCTCGGCCATCGTCCGAGCTTGCCATCGGCTAATCCTCTTCGGCGGCGCGGGCGAGTTTACGCTTGATCATGCGCTTCTTGAGCGGCCCGACAAAGTCCACCATGAGCTTGCCAGTGAGGTGATCGTATTCGTGCAAGAGTGCTCTAGCCAGGAGCTCGCGCCCCTCTATTTCAAAGATTTGGCCGTCGATTCCCATTGCTCGAATGGTTGCCTGATTGGGCCTCTCGATCGGAACATAGATGTTAGGGAAGGATAGGCAACCCTCTTCGTTACGCTCGATTTCACCACCAGTAGAAACGATCTCCGGGTTGATGAACGCCACCGGATCTGCGCCTTTCTCCCCTAGAGCGACGCCTGCGTCGATCAAGAACATCTTCACAGGCTCACCGATCTGAGGACTGGCGATGCCAATGCCCTCGTATGCGATCATGGTGTCCCATAGGTCTTTATAAAGCGTAAGAATCTCGTCAGAAATTCCATTCACTTCACTTGTTTCTTCTCGGAGCCGGGGGTCGGGCCACACAACGATTGGGCGAACAGCCATAGAGCAGCTTTAGCCTCGACTCACTCAGAAGTCAATTCTTGTCGTTCCCTCTGGCAAAAGGGATTGAACAATTGCGGTCGTCTCGGCCATGCGGTAAGCAACAGGGATTCGCCTATGACCACGATATCCCGCACCGCTAGCTCTAAACTACCGACACTGTTTGGTGAGTTTGAGCTGGTTCATTACCAAGGCGAATCACTGGAAGCGCTCGCTCTTGTCTATGGTGAGATTGGTACGGAGGCCGTTCTGTGCCGTGTGCATTCCGAATGCATGACTGGCGAGGTTTTTGGTTCTCTGCGCTGTGATTGCAAGGCGCAGCTGGAGCTAGCGCAGAAGCGGATAGTAGCCGAAGGCCAGGGCGTAATTGTGTATTTGCGTCAAGAGGGGCGGGGGATTGGCCTAGGCAACAAGATCAAGGCGTACGCACTGCAAGACCAGGGACGAGACACCATTGAGGCAAATCTGGAATTGGGCTTTGCCGCCGATGAGCGTGCCTACGACGTTGCTGCCGCTATTTTGCGCGAGCTGAAAGTCGCGAGCGTGCGACTTCTGACAAACAACCCTGAGAAAATGTCTGGGCTGCGAGACGCCGGCATCGAAGTGGTTGAGCAACTCTCTCATTGGGCGGAGTTCTCCGTTTTCAGTGAAGCCTATATCGAGACCAAACGGCAGTATATGGGACATATTTTAGACCACGCCGGGCCGGGCAGATCCAGTTCGGGCAGTCCGAACTCGGGCAGCATGGACTCGGACAATCCGATCTCGGACAGCATAGACTCGGACTCTCAGAGTCCAGAGCAAACAGAAGGAAAAGCATCATGAGTCTCAGTGTTGAGCAAGTTAAAGACGTACTTTCAAAGATAGAAGACCCAGCGCTTCTTCTAACCGATCTGATCAAGCATCGCCTTATTGGCAACGTGGATGTCAGCGGCTCAAAGGTGAAGATCGAAGTGATCTACCCAACCGACGCCTACCTCAAACCCGAGCGGGACGAACTTTGTGATCGCATTACCAAGGCATTGACCGCCGAAGGTGCCAAAAAAGTAAAATTCGATACTCGAGTTGAGACTGCATTCATGCCGCCAACGAGCGGACAGGTGCTGCTCCCCGGCGTAAAGAATATAATCGCGGTGGCCGCAGGCAAAGGCGGCGTTGGCAAGTCGACGGTGGCTACCAATATCGCGCTAGCTCTCCGGGATTTTGGCGCCAAGGTCGGCATTTTGGATGCTGACGTCTTTGGCCCCTCGCTTCCGACGATGCTGGGCGAGCCTGAAAAACCTCCGGGAACTGCAAGTGGCGATAAGATCGTTCCTGCAATTCATCACGGTATCAAGGTGATTTCAGTTGGCTTTTTCACAGACCCCAAAGAAGCAGTAGTCTGGCGTGGACCAATGGTTCACAAACTATTGCAACAATTCTTAGGTGATGTTCTGTGGGGCGACCTCGATTACCTCATCTGCGATCTGCCTCCAGGCACTGGCGATGTTCAACTCTCGCTCTCCCAGTTGATTCCGATTACCGGGGCAGTCATGGTCACAACTCCACAAGAAGTTTCGATCGTGGATGTGGTCAAGGGCATCTCGATGTTCAAGAAGGTTGAAATCCCGCTCATCGGCGTGGTTGAGAATATGTCGTACTACGAGTGCAGCAAATGCGGCGACCACGACGAGATCTTCTCGCATGGTGGTGGCAAGCGCTTGGCAGAAGAGATCGGTGTTCAATTCTTGGGAGAATTGCCATTGGATGCTCGGATTCGCTTTGGCGGCGACACCGGAGTTCCCATTATTGCTTCTGCTCCAGAATCGGATTTCGCGGATCGCTTCCGCCATATCGCTTCCAAGGCGGCTCTGGAGATCGCTGGCCGAGTACTCTCTCAGCCCAAGCGATCAAAGCGTCTGTCGATTATCTCCTAGGAATTCGAAGGGGTAGACGATTTTCACCTTACTCCCAACGCAGGCTGCGTTGGGAGAGATTGAATACCTTGCTAGGACATGGGAGCATGAGCCATGCGCTTGCCATGGTTTCCCCTCGTTCCCTGTCTACTGATTGCATGTGGAGGAGGCACCGTCGGCGGCGATGACTCGACAGGAGATGGTGGCACTCCGCCCGGAGGACCTGATGCCCGGGTGACTCCACTGCCAGACGCGCAGCCGGTGTTCCGT
>JAESTW010000850.1 GCA_016763395.1 Kofleriaceae bacterium | reverse complement strand
CATGCGTTTGCTCGTAATTCTTCTGCTCACCGCCCCTGCATGGAGCGCGAACGCAGAGCCCTTGGAATTGCGGGCCTTGCAAGCAACACCTGCGGATTCACCTTCGTTTAGCCTCTCCACGCGAATTTGGGGCTCAGTCAACGACTACTCCAACGAAACAGCGGTGCGACTACACGCGCTAACCCTGGGGCTTGTTGATATGAAATTCGACTTGCATAAGAAACGAGCCCGTTTCAACCTTGGCGGTGGCGATCCCAAGGCATTCCGCTTGTGCCTCGACAGCAACATTGTCATCGGTGAAGGCAAAGCACATGTCCAAGCACAACTAGGCCTAGCGCTCGCCGGCTACCAAGTGCAGATAGAAATACCGGACATCGATTTGCACAGCGAGTCTGTGTCCGGTCAGCGGGCATACGTACTGAGTATGCCCCTAGTGACGCAACGATTCTAGAACTCGAACGCTCCGACCGCAGCTTCGCAACCTTGCCAATTGGTCTGGGTGTTGTGAGCGTCGGATAGAAAATCCTCTGGCGGCAATATTTCAGGGAATCCGGTCCATTCGACTGGGCCGTAGAAATTTCCCGAGACAGCTTCGCCATCAGCACACCCCCGAAGAATTCCCAGTGCGCCATCTTCAGCAGATTGTGCTTTCGACATCATATCGCTCTGGTCATCCATTCCGCCGTCCTCAGCGGTAGTCGTTTGCAAGCCTGTCCGAGCAAAACCAGGGTGAGCCAACAGCACCTTAACGTTGGTAACGTCGTTCTCTTCTAGTTTCTGCTTTAGCCCATAGGTAAATGCACAATTGGCCAACTTGGTTTGGTGATATCGCTCCCATCTCGGACCGGAGAAGCTCATGTTCTCTTCCTCGTTGCCGTCCCCTCCCAGGTTTCCGCCGTTCTTTCCAAAGTACTTGCTCTCCAGAGGACCACCCATTCTAGCCATGGAACTGTGATTGACGATTCGGGCATCGTCACTCCGTTTGAGAAGTGAGAACAACTCTTTTGTCAGCAAGAAATGCGAGAGACAATTGGTTTGCATTTGAACATCGTATCCGTCCGTTGTCGCCGCATCTTTGAGTGCCATAACCCCGGCGTTGTTGCACAGAATGTCCAGCCTATCGCTCTTGTCCTTGATCGCAGCGGCTGCATTTCGAACACTTTCAAAATTTTGCAAATCACAGGTTATGAGTTCGAATTTTCCGTCCGGGACTTCTTCTTGTAGTTTTACAAGCGCGGCCTCTGAACGCTCACTGGCACGATTGAGCAGAAATACCTTCGCCCCGAGTTTTGCCAACTCTCTCGCGCACACGTAGCCCGTGCCGCTGGTAGTACCTGTGACAGCAGCAACCTTGTTGCTCATGTCCGCTGTGTGGCTTTCGATTACTTTGCTTAAATGGAGAGTCTTGATTTCGGTTGTCATAGTCTTGAGTCCTTGTGAAACAGTCAAAGCGGTTGTTGTCCGCCATCCTACGGTTCTCGGCTAGACATGTCTTGCCAGTTCCTATTTTAGACGTGCCCAATCCTGCGGAAGTTTGCAAGAACGCATCTACTCCCTCGGCCTTTGCTGTAGACTCACCAATAGATGGGCAGCATGAACATCCAATCACTTGCGACACAGGTCGCAGACTATCTACACGAAACTGATAACGAATTGGGAGTTGCCAACCCCTTGCCTGGGCTTTGGTTGTTTGAACAATCGAAGGCCACAGAGCACTGTCCAATGTTGTACGAACCCGTCGTCTGCCTGATTCTCCAAGGACAGAAGGAGATTGTGCTGGAAACGTCAGTCTTGACTATCACGCCCGGCACGTCACTTCTAGTGAGTCACGACCTTCCAGTTATTAGTTGCAGCACTCCAGAAAGTACATCGAAGCCCTATTTGGCGATCGTGCTAGCACTTGATCTACCTCTTCTGCGGAGCCTCTACGAAGAAGTAAGTTCCGAGCTTGGCGACCCCGGTGTCCGGGCGCATTCCATCGCGGTGGAAGAATGCGACCCACGGCTTATTGATTGCTTGTCCCGCTATCTTTTGGTGGCAGGAGATCCGATCGAAACCAAGGTCATGGCCCCGCTCATTTTGCGCGAGATTCACTTTCGACTTTTGAGAGCTGGCCACGGCGGTATGCTGCGAGAACTTCTGCGGTACGACAGCTACGCCAGTACCATCGCCCGCGCTATCGCCCGAATCCGACGAGATTTTCGGCAGCGCATGGTCGTACCTGAGCTCGCCCAGGATATGGGAATGAGCTCGTCTTCATTCCACAAACACTTCAAGGCCATAACCTCGGTCACTCCGCTCCAGTATCAGAAAGAGCTACGCCTCTTTGAAGCGAAACGACTGCTCTCGGCATGTGAAGGCTCTGTGTCTGAAGTCGCCTTTGAAGTCGGCTACGAAAGTCCAAACCAGTTCAGCCGCGAGTTCACACGCAAGTTCGGTGTTTCTCCTAGAGACGTTTAACAGAGTACAAATGAGTAAAAACGCGTTTCCCTGTCCGAGTCATACTCATTTTCATCATTCCCTGAGCTGCGCAACACAGGCGTCTGGCAAGGTTGGCGTCGCTCCCACCTTGGCTTGATACTTTCTTCGGCTCTTGCGGCGCGCGGCCTGGGCTTTTTCATCGAACCACCAATTGAGTTCCTTGCAGCCATCTCCTCTCGGTAGACTTTTTTGGGCTTCGCACTCGGGGCTGGACTTCGGACAGTGCAAGCGCACATGCATGTGATCGACGTGCCCATACCACGGACGGATTTTGCGCAAGTACTTCCTGTTTTTGCTCTTTGATTCACATAGAAAGCTCTTGATGCGCGGGTTTACAAAGATCCGGGAAACCTCCGGTGCGGACGCTGCTACCCGCAGCATCGACTCCACAGAATTTCTCCAATGCTTGGTCTTGCGCTTACCTTTCACGTCAACAATGCGTCTGGCCGAGAGTGACTCTCGGGCGTGGGCACTCAGGCTTCTGCGTTCTGCACTTCTTGGGTGCCAAAACCATATGTCGACATCGAGCCCACTCTGATGACTGGCATGCCCACTCGGCGAAGGCCCACCAACCGCTTGTCCCAAGTCGCCAACCAGTAGAAACTGTCCCTTTTTCCTGCCCCATTTTTTGGCAAAGTTCTCAATAAAATGCACCAAGTCCGGGTGACCATAAAAGCGATTCCGAGACGGGCGCATTGCCTGATATCCAGTTCCATCACTGGGAATCGCGACAGCCCCCTGCACACAACCGCGGCTGTATCCGCCAATGGCCAATGCTGGTCCGGCAGAAGGCAGTTTGGTCTCAGCCCATCGAAGGTCTTTTTCCGCTCGAGCGTCCGAAGGTCCATCAACGGCGCTCAAGAGTACCAAGAGAAAACAGCACTGAACGACTCGGATACAACTCACAGAACTATAATACTCTAGGACACCGCTTCATTCCCAGAATCTTGAAGTCGGAAAATCTCGCGACCCAGGTTCGCTTCCAGAGCTATATCCTCTATTTACTACGCGCAGATGTTGCGATGGATCCGCAGGCGCATGGTGGCCAAGATTTTCTTGGGAGTTGCGGCAGTTCTCGGACTGGCTTTCTTCCTGGTTTCCATGCGTATCGGCAACCAAATCGAAGGCTCGATTCAAAGGGTAGCACAAAATAGCGCGATGCAAATGGCGACGATGGTTCGCTCCTCCATCGAGCAGGCGATGCTCTCGGGCAACGGTATTCGAGTAAAAGAACTAGTCGAGGAGCTCAAACATTCGGCGACTGACCTCGACACCGAAATTCACATTTATGATCCCCGCGGAATTGAGGTCTTTGCACCTAAGCCTCCTCCGCCCAGTCGTACAGAAATCGATGCCCAAGTAGCTCAGGTACTCGAAAGCCGCCTGCGCCTCATGAGCGAAGATCGGATTATTCGACCAATCCCCATGGAGGCTCGCTGCTCCCGTTCTGGCTGTCATGACGCCTCGGACAAATCTAGAGGTGTGCTTTCTTTTCAGATCGACGATGCCAAGTGCAAAGACGAGCGCACCGAGGTCATCAGCAAAATTGTGACCAGCGCCTTCATTCACCTGATGACTTCCCGGCAGGCAAATCACTTGGATGACTACTTCTCGGACGTAGTCAAAATGACGCCGAGCATCCTGGGAGTGTCAGTGTACGACTCCGAAGGCGATCCAAGCTTTGGCGACGACATGGAAGCCTTCGGCGTTAGCCAACAAATGGTCGTCAACACGATGTCCGACAACAAGGCGATGACCACCTCCACTAGCATGGCGGAGATCGAGATCGTTCCTCTTGAAAAACAAGCGCGATGCGTGGAATGTCACCAACAAGAAGAGCAGATGCGCGGAGCTCTTATCATCGCACTAGCGCCCAATTTGATACCGCGAAAGTGTGATGCTATCGAGCTCGAGCAGGTTGTGGACATTTCGCTGCGCCACATCATGACCTCTGAGCTGGGCCGAATGATTGCACTCTTTTTGGACTCGGTTGTAGAAAGTGGTGGCGTGAATGAGCTCATTCTCTACGACAACGAAGGTCGGACCTACTGGAATACTTCTCACCCTCCTCCAGCCCCACACATTTCCGCAGTACTCAAAAAGCAGCGTTCTAGTATCGACTTGATCGGACAGGGTATGGAGCAACGGGTACGTGTCGTCGAACCACTGTTTAACTCGCCCCGCTGCGCTCGCTGCCACGGTAACGACATGGCTCTTCGAGGACTTGTAGAAGTCAGTCTATCGACTCGCTCTGCCGATGAGGCCAAGACCGCCTCGACCAATATCGTTATTCTCACCACCTTGCTCGCCATTCTCGGATTGTTGCTCTTGTTGATCGCAGTCATGCACACCTTGGTGCTGCGGCCTGTACGAGAAATTTCAGCCGTCACAGAATCTATTGGTAAAGGGCATCTTGACGTCAACGTTGTACATGCCAGTGACGACGGCGACGAAATCGCCAGACTGGGCCATCGAATCAACAAAATGGCCAAGGATCTGCAAACCAAGCTTAACTTAGAGAAGTTCGTATCAAAACGAACTGCGGCGGCTGCCAGAACTGGCGGAATCGGTGTAACCGCCCAGGGCGGTCAGCGAACCCAGGCAACGATTCTCTTCAGCGACATTCGAGGCTTTACCGCCTACTCAGAAAACACCAGCGCAGAGAAGGTTGTGGCGATGCTAAACCGCCTTCTAAAGGCACAAACCGACGTCGTGCACCAGTTTCATGGAGATGTTGACAAGTTCGTCGGCGATGAGCTTATGGCGATTTTCCAAGGCCCGGACGCCGAAGCCCACGCTGCTGATTGCGCGCTAGCTATGCTCGATGCCGTGCACGAGGTCCGTGAAACTTCGCTGACAGTGGGCATCGGAATCTCCACTGGTGAAGTGATCATCGGGGCCATTGGTCATGAAGACAGGTTGGACTTCACTGCTATTGGTGATGTGGTGAATACGGGCGCAAGACTTTGCTCTGCTGCCCAAGGAGACGAGGTTCTGGTCTCCGAGAAGGTTCGACTCAAAGCCCTAGAATCAGACAAATGCCAATGCGCCTTTGAGAGTGTTGAGCCGATTTCTGTGAAGGGGAAAAGCGAACCACTGCAAATCGCCAGAGTGATTGCGATACAGTAAGGGGCTGTTGCACGATGGCAGTAGTGATCGCATACCTAGTCTGCGCTGTAGTTTGGGGTACAACCTGGTTCGCCATTCGTGTTTGTATTGGTGAGGGCGGCTATCCCACCATAGCGGGCGCGGCAGCTCGCTTCACGGTAGCGTCTTTGCTACTTCTTCTTATCGTACAGTTCGCTAGGATCGCTCCTCGAATTCAAAGTTGGCGGGAGCGGCGCTGGCTGACGGTAGCGGGGCTCTTCAATGGCATTGGCTACGCCTTTGTCTACTTGGGCGAAGAGCGTGTGCCAGGGGCATTTGCGGCGATCCTCTTTGGAGTCCTCCCTCTGCTTACCGCATTTTTTGCTATTGTAAGCAAGACGGAAAAAGTAACTCTCGGACACTTACTCGGAGCCTCGACATCACTTGTTGGCATCGCGATTATCTTCTGGGACAGACTATCGGTCTCGACAAATCAGGCTTGGGGAATCGGGTTCATCTGCATCGGTGTAGTCGTGTCCGCCATTTACAGTGTTATTCTTAAACGTACATGTAACAATATTCACCCGATAGCAGCTACCGCATGGTTCTTGTCCGTAACCACAATCGCACTTTGGTGTACGGCGATCGTCATTGGCAAAGCGAGCCTGCCCTGGCCTCTGCCGGTTAAACCGACCGCTGCCCTTCTCTACTTGGCGATTGCTGGCTCTGTAATTACTTTCGCTAGCTACATCTATTTGTTGCAACACGTGTCACTCATGACCAGCACCACCTTGGTGTTTATTCAGCCCCTCATTGCGCTCTTCATAGACTCCCGCTGGGAGAAGGGAATTCAACTCAACGCAAGTAGCTACATCGGAGCTGCGGTCACTCTCGGTGGAGTCCTGGTAACCCTGCTTTGGTCGAAGCTCAAACAATCTCGCCATACCAAAGCCATCAAGTTATAGTTTCGCCATGGTGGATAAAGAGAAATTACTCGAGGCGCTGCGAAGTAGTCTCGAAGACCGGCGCTTGTCTAAAGAGGAGCGGCATGACCTCAAGAGTCTAGTCGGAGATGCCGCAAAATCGAGTACTGAACGGGCATTTTTGCGCAATCGAATCTTTGATGTCGCGCGCGAGTCCGCCATGTCAGAGTCCGATCCGCTAGAACTTATCAAATGGTGTCACGATGTGATGAAGGCGATTGAAGCGAGCAAGCCGGCCAGGCGAACCCAACTCGACGTCCTCTTTAGTCCGGGCGAAACCTGCTTAGGGGCTATCAATTCGCTACTGAGCAGCGCAAAGACAAAAATTGACATCTGCGTCTTTACAATTACGGACAACCGAATCACCAGCGAGATTCTCCAAGCGGCAAAGCGCGGCGTTGCGACGCGAGTCATTAGTGACAACGACAAAAGCGAGGATCTAGGTTCGGACATAGAGCGACTTCGAGACTCCGGTGTTCTTGTCCGACTGGATCGAAGTGAGAATCACATGCACCACAAATTTGCGATATTCGACGATCAAAAGGTGCTGACCGGCAGCTACAATTGGACGCGCAGCGCGGCGACCAAAAATCGCGAGAACATCCTGATCAGCAACGCACTCTCGGCCGTCCAAAGTTATTCGGACGAATTTGAGCGTTTGTGGCGTGAATTCGAGTAGATAGGAAAGAAGTAACACATGGCAAAAGGTAGACAGAAACACCAAGCTCGTTTGGATGCGATTACATTTTGGGGCAAAGACCTGGCCAGAAGAGCCAAGCGAAAATGCGAATTATGTGAAGAGAGCGGCGAGCTGCGCCCCTTCGATGGAGATGAAAAAGCTGAGCCCTCCTTGGAGACATTGGTTCTCGCGTGTGTGCGATGTCGAAGCATTCTTGAGGGAGGCTCCGCCGATGAGCGTACCTTGCGATTCTTGGAAACCGCAATATGGAACGAACAAGCCATGATCGCCAAACTCGCCAAGAGCATGACCTCCAAAGTAGACGCGGACTGGGCGCGCTCGGCCATGGAGATGGTCGGCGAGTAAACGCAGGCACCTGGCGTGACACACCGGGAATCAACTCTAACGCCGCGCGTCGCTCTGACGCACACGAGGCCAGCGTTTGAGCTATCGGTTTAGTCGAAAGTGTAAACCGCTGAGCGCGATATTTTTGAGCGCGATATTCAGGTTGGTCGGACGCAGTTCATCCATTCCCAACTGAAAGCGCTCCATACTGCCGATTACCAGCGCCCCGGACAGTTCGTTTTTGCCAACGCGAAGCCTGCTCGCTACCAGCCCAAGTCCCTTCGCTTTTGCAGCCAGTGCCGTCATCGAGACCTCATCTTCCGGATCCGGGTCGAAGTGCACACTACCCGCCAAATCCAAGTCATCGATGTGCGCCCTCAAGCTGCCTTCTCCGCTTTTGAGCACTGCGGTCTCGTCGAGGGAGAGATGGACGGAAATCCCGTCAAAATCCAGACGATGCAGCCTTACTTTGGACTTCTTGGAGCTTTCTTCCTCGTCGTTATCCGAGAAAGAAGCCAGTTTAAACTTCGGAAGAGTTCCGATACGAACCAAGTGCTGTTTGGCCAATTCGAGTTCCCCGGACGACAAATCCCAAGTAATGATTGGCTTGTGAAGCCCAGGAATTAGAGGAATGTCTCGCTCCAGAACCAAGCGATTTCCACGCACTCGTATGTCGATAAACGCATCTTCAAGATCGGAAAGTCCGCGCTCAAAATCGCGATAATCAATAATTCCACCGGCGACTGGAATCCTAAAGCTATGGGTCGCGACCCTTTTTCCGATTACTGGCAGAGTTACCGATAAGGTCGCGTCGACACTTAGGTTGCCGTTTATCGTATCGAACACATTGTGATCTAGTTCGATAGGGGGCATCGCAATTGCCTTCTCCGCAGACTCGCTCTCCTCTTCCTCTTGCGCACCCTCTACTGCTTTTCGGACAAGGTCGTCAACCGCGATCTCGATGGCACCGACAAGAATCTGGGCAATATCGATATCTTCGTGAACCCGCAGCCCCTCGGGCAAATCAATTGCAGCGATGTCTATAGTAGCGCCGCCGAGCTGGATATGCAGGTCTTTCGCATGCGCCTTTAGTGCTTCAACACGAGGCCTACCTTCGTCCCAGGCCACCTTGAGCCCTCGGACACTCAGGGCACCAAGCCGGACAAACAGGCCACCAACGGTCAACTGAGAATCCTTTAGAGTCAGCGTACCGACCTCAATTCGGCCACCACGTCCGTCTATCTTGATCAGCAGTTCTTCCGCGAGTAAATCCGCCTTCGCGTTTACGTTGTCTAGCTCAAGACACATCGACTCGGAGTGGATAATGGCGGCTCGCAATTGCCCCGAAAATCCGTTGCGAATTCGTCCTTGGCATGTGACATGAGAAATTGTCGCAGGAATATCGGTGTACAACTTCCCCCCTGCAATCGGAAACTCCATCGCGGCCAGAAGTTCCCGAATTGCCAAGTTGTCGATGAGAGTCATGTTGTCCCCGAATTCAAGAACTCCCGCTCCATCGCGAATATTCTTGAGCGTGACAACCGTTGCCGGCACATCGGCGGTGCGCAGGTCCAGCTCACCACATCCCAGGTTGGCCAGAGATAGTTTCATTGCCACTAGAAGCCGTCCTTCCATTTG
>JAESTW010000849.1 GCA_016763395.1 Kofleriaceae bacterium | reverse complement strand
TGAAAGTCTCCGACAAGAACCTGCAGCGGTGCCACAATGAGTGCCATCCACATGGCCATGGAGAACATTTTACGAGCTGCGGCGTTGCTAAGTGGAGGCACTGGCCCAATCGGTGAGCCCGGGATTGGAACACAAGAGTTTTTGTCCGAACAATGGGCATCCATCGCAGGTGGGATACAACTTCCACCCACCAAGGACCAGGTGTTTGTCTACGATGCCTCCCGCCGGATCGCGCTGTCTTTCGGCGGTGTCTTGCCCGTTGCAAGCCCACCTGGCTCTCCCCCTCCGCCACTGCCAGCGCCGTACGGTGAAACCTGGGAACTTGGCACTTCTGGCTGGCAGATGGCTAGTCCGGGCAATGCGCCAGTTGCCAGATTTGGCGCAGCTGGCGGCTATGATGCTGTCCGAGAGACAATCGTGATGTTTGGCGGCAATGACGGGTCCGCTCTACTTGACGACACTTGGCTCTACAACGGAAGCTGGACTCAGGTCGTGACCACTGGTCCATCGGCGCGGTCCGGACAGCTGATGGCCTACGACTATGCGCGCGATCGCCTGGTACTCTTCGGCGGGGTCGATAGCCTTGGCGACGAGTTGAGCGATACCTGGGAGTGGGACGGATCGACCTGGACTGAAATTACTGGCGCGACTACGATACCGAGCGCTCGCGGCGCCATGGCGTATCTGCCTGGGGTTGGGGTTGTCAGCTTTGGTGGCAGTGACGCTCCGAACAATTCTACTTGGATTTTTGATGGAACGAATTGGCAGGAGTTTATTGGTGCTCTGCCACCCGCTAGATTTGATCCGGCAATGCAATATGATCCATCGCGAGCGGCGCTAGTCATGTTCGGTGGCGGGCCGGGGAATGCACTGCGATCCGTGTGGATATTCGATGGAAGTGCGTGGAGCGTACTGGCTCAGAACTTTTCTGCTGGAGTACGCGAGGCAGCTCTTCTCGCACATGATTCACTTCGACGACGAACCCATTTATACGGAGGACGTACAGGACTGGGAGGCAATGGGAGTGAGGTCTATGGCGATTTGTGGGAATGGAACGGCTCGCAGTTTCTTGAGGTGGATGACATTGGTGAACCAACACCCACGGCGGCTGCAAATGCCTTCTTTTTCGATAGGGAACGAGGTTGTTACCTGATGATTCGTCCGGGCCCCGTGCAAATGGAGATGTTTCAGCTGTGCGGACGAGTTTGGACAGGTGTGGAGACCGTCAATGCGCCTCCGAGTCGTGGGCAAACGAGTGTTACCTATGATTCTACTCGGGGCCGAGTCGTGCTCTTTGGCGGCAGCGCGCAGGGTGCGCAAATGAATGACACCTGGGAATATGACGGACAAGACTGGACTCAAATTCTGGTCAATGTCGCGCCGTCTCCACGCTCCTACCCCATGATGGGCTACGATGTGGCTAGGTCCAGAGTCGTTCTCTTTGGTGGGAATACTGGCATGGGGGTGAGAAATGATACTTGGGGGTACGACGAGACGGGGTGGAGTGAAATCGTTTCCACTAGCAGACCAGGTCCTCGATTTGGCGCTGGCATGGTCTACAATACTCCTCGCGGGCGAATCATGATTCACGGCGGCGAACCGGGGCCTATTGGGGATACTTGGGAATTGGGGGACGATGGCTGGAGTACTGTGACAGAGCCGCAACGTCCGGGGCCGAGGCCCTTCCCTGCAATAGGTTTTGATGAGACGCGGAAACGAGTGATACTGGTGGGCAACAACCCTGTTGACACTTGGGAGTTCTCTTATGCATCGACGACCGATGCGGAACTCTGCGCAGGCAATCAAGATGAAGACGGTGACGGACTGGTGGACTGCGAAGACCCGGATTGCGAGGAAGCGAATTGTGGGCCAGGGGCGCTGCGCTGTAGCCAAGGGAGCTGCACTTGCGCAAGGAGCGTGGAAGAACTCTGTGGTGATGAGTTCGATGGAGATTGCGATGGACTCGTTGATTGCGCAGATCCTGATTGTGCAACTAGCGCAGATTGTACGGCGGAACAGAGTTGCACCAATGGTTTAGACGAGGACGCAGATGGCCGAACAGACTGCGCGGACTTCGGCTGTCACGGCGTGGGTTTTTGTGAAGAATATGAAACTCGCTGTGACGACGGTTTGGACAACGATGGCGATGGGCTGGTCGATTGTTTCGACCTCGATTGTTTTCTCGTGCCATGTTCGGAGCAGCTGCAATGAGAGTTTGTCTAGTAGTGTTGGCACTGTTGACCTTCCATGGCGACGCGCGCGCGGACGAGGTAGGCCCCAATAACGCGCGCGATGCCAAAGAGCGGCCCTGGGCCAAAGACGTACCAAGCGACCAGCAAAAGGCGGCTCTCGAAGAGTTTCGCCAGGGCAATGAGCGATTTGCAACATCGGATTACACAAGGTCGGTTGAACACTATCGCAAGGGGCTCGGTTTCTGGGACCACCCTGCGCTGCACGGGAATTTGGCTGTTGCACTCATTCGATTGAAGCGCCCTCTAGATGCGTTTCGGCATGTGCAATTGGCACTGCGATGGGACATGGCGCCTTTGGAATCTCATGTCTACGAACAACTCGTTACAAGCCAAGCGCTATTGCAAAACCAATTGGCCCAAGTGGCGATTGTCTGCAACGATGCTCTGGGAGCAAAGGTGACTTTGGACGGTGCTGAGTTTACAACGTGTCCGGATAATCAGCAGAAATATGCTCTCGCTGGAAATCACGAGTTGGTCGCCCGCAAAGAGGGCTATCTGACCTTGGTAGAACGTTTTAGTGCTACTCCTGGGAAAGTGACCTTGGTGAAAATATCACTTATTCCTCTGGCCGATACCGTGACCTACGAGAGGCGCTTTGCGAGATGGAAGCCTTGGGCTGTGCTAGGAGCAGGAGCGGGCTTTGCTCTTGTCGGAGTCGGCTTGTCGGTGAAATCTCGGGCGAGTGTAGATGACTATGATCGAGAGATTGATAGGCTCTGCCCGAACGGTTGTCCGACTGATGACATCCCTCAAACTGTATCCGACCTGGAGTCTCGAGCCGCGCTAGAAGAATCGGTGGCTATCGGAGCACTGGTCGTTGGTGGCGCCGCGATTGTCGCCGGTTTAACACTATTGCAAATCAACCAACCGCGCCGAGTAGAGCTGGACGCCGATGGGCGTCGTGTATCTCTGGTCCCACAACTCGCTCCAGGTCACATAGGGATCGCGGCGTCACTGCGATTTTAGTGAAGCATATGTACCCATGGGGTACCCGCCGCGCTTGGGATTTTCCCCTAGTGTTGTAGGGTAATGATTGCAACCAAGATAGCTAGCGTAGCCCTCTTCTCGTGTTTCCTTTTCTCCTGCGGTGAGGTGGTAACCGCGGGCGCCGCGGGCGACCCTGATGCGAGCGGAGTCGATGTTGATAGCGGAGTGGTCGATGTCACGGCCTCGTATGATGACCCTGCTATCCAAGATTTACTGAATTTGCCCGATCCTGCGATTTCGTATGAGCCCGAGTTGCCAACTCACTTTCTAGGTGCAGATGTTTCGGGCCTGGACAATACTGGCGCGAATACAATCTCGGACAATGGGGCAACTCTCGGACGAGTTCTCTTTTACGATACACTTCTCTCCTTCAACGAGACCATCTCCTGTTCGAGTTGCCACAAAGCCGCTTCTGGTTTTGCCGACCCCACTGTACTCAGCGACGGATTTGGCGGTGGTGTGACAGGGCGAAACTCAATGGCCATAGTCAATCTGCGCTACTATCAAAACGGTAAGATGTTTTGGGACGAGAGAGCGGACAGCGTGGAGCATCAAGTTCTCATGCCGATTCAGGACTCCGTTGAGATGGGCATGGCGCTCAATGATTTGGTACTTCGGTTGCAGAACACGGAGCACTACCCCATTCTGTTTGAACTTGCGTTCGGAGATTCCGAGGTCACTTCGGACAGGATCTCATTGGCCTTGGGGCAGTTTGTCCGCTCAATGGTCAGTACCGGCTCGCGCTATGATGATGCAATTGTGGCCGGCGGAAATCCGATGGGACCCTTTTCTGGCTTTACCCAAGCGGAGAATCAAGGCAAGGGACTCTTCTTCGGACCGCCGGAGATGGGCGGCGCTGGTTGCGCTGGCTGCCATATGGCGCCACCTCCGAATCTAGCGATTTTCCAGCCCGGACGAGCGCTCAACAACGGGATTGTGAATGCGAGCGATAGTGATCAGGGCTTGGGAGATGTGTCTGGAGTCACTGCCGACGATGGACTTTTCAAGGTACCCTCTCTGCGAAACATCGGCAAGACAGCACCCTACATGCACAATGGATCCAAAGCGTCGCTGATGGATGTCGTTGAGCACTACAACAGTGGCATTCTGGCCCATCCCAATTTGGACCCTCGCCTGAAAGACGGCACCGGTGCGCCGATTCAGCTAAACCTGTCCGAAGAAGACAAAGCGGCGTTGGTCGCATTCTTGGGAACTTTGACAGATACCACTATGCTCAGCGCTGAGAAGTTTTCCTCCCCCTTCCGCTAGTATACGCTGCTCGCTGAGCTGTGATACCCTTTCTTGACTATGGTTAGATTGGGTATCAGTGGGTTGTTATTGTTACTTTCGCTTGGCGCTTGTTCTGAGATCCAGGTCCCAGTAGGGGATTCCGATGGTGGTCTTGATGGCGATGCGACAGCTGGGCCCGACGCGATGGTCAGCGACTGCGCGATTGGTGCGATTTGCGATGTCGTAGCCAACTACGCATTTGTGACTTCGACGCTGCAAGCTCCAGGAGACTTGGGCGGGCTTGGGGGCGCGGATGCTTTATGCAAGATGCGCGCTGCCGCTGCCGGATTACCGGACACTGGCTATGTAGCTTGGCTGTCCAATACCAATACCAATGCTGGTGATCGGCTCTTGAATGGCAGTGGCTGGATTCGCACCGACAAGCGTCCCTTCGCATTGTCCAAAGAGGATCTACTTGCTGGCAATATAGTTTATCCACTGCATCTTGATGAGTTTGGGAATGCGATATCAACACTGCCGGACGTAGTAACTGGTACCGATGCCATGGGAGTTCAAACAACAGATGGAGACTGTGAGGATTGGACAAAGAAGGATGCCGGTATGAGCGCTTCTGCGGGAATTGCGGTATCCGCGTCGATCGACTGGACAATAGGTCCGGCGACAATTCCGTGCAGCCGCGGAACTCGGATTTATTGCCTAGGCACTGGGGTTACAAGGACTCTCACAATTCCAGAAGTGGATGGTAGGGTTGCCTGGATTAGTTCTGGAAAAGCTCAAGGAAACGCTGGGCAAGCCGCATTGCATGGCCTGTGCGAAGACGATGTATTGGCGGAACCGGGTAGGCTTAATGGAGTTGCGCAAGCACTTATTGCGATTCAGGGAACAACTGCTGCTGAGTTGTTTGATCTCTCTCAAGCGACTTGGGTTCGCCCGGACGGTGTTGTGCTTTGGGAGAAGGCGGAGGACATGGCGACTTCATCCCCACTTGCGCCAATCCGGCTGCGACTAGACGGAGCGCCAACAACCTCTATGCAAGTTTGGACGGGTGCCGCAAACCAATCAATGATGCCAGGGCCGGAAGACAACTGCGGGAACTGGCAATTGACCAATAGCAAGGCAAACATTGGTCAGCCATCCAGCGTAGGGAATCTCTTCTTCAAACTTCCACAGAAGCAGGATTGCGACACTGCATTGCCGGTCTACTGCCTAGAGGACTAAAATAAATCTCAAACCCTTGTTGTAACAGTGGCCGCTGTGTCGCCTACCCAATACGTGCAGTCTAATGTCGTGAAATTGCCGGTTGCTCCGGAAGAAGAGGCCGCACAGGCGTACGTACGTGGGAATGTAGACGAGGCGCTGACGATCCTAATGGAGACCTACGGCGAGGAGGTATATCGCCATTGTCACCAAGTGTTGGGAGACGCGACCTTGGCTGCGGACGTTCACCAGACTGTTTTTGTGCACGCCTATCGCGATATGCAGCATTTTTCCGGTCGGTCGAGTTACCGGACATGGCTCTTTGCCATTGCTCGTCACCGTTGTCTGGATGCTATCAAGATGCGTAAACGCAGACGCTTGCGATTTATTCTGGGAGATTCTCGAGCCCAGCAGCAGGCCCTCGATCCCAGAATGGGCGCGCGTGAGACACTGGAAGAGGTCGCACAGAGCGAGAAGATGACTCGGGCGTTGCAAACCCTAAAGCCCGATGTGCGCATTGCGGTCTTATTGCGTTACCGAGAAGAAATGAGTTTTGAGCAGATGTCCGAGATTTGCGGAGAACGTCCGGCTACCTTACAGGCGCGGGTTGCGCGGGCACTGCCGAAATTGCGCCAAGCTTTGGAGGCAGAAGTATGAGCCAAGGCGACGATAAAATCATGGAGGCACTGGCTACGTCCGGGGCGGAATTGCAGCCCAAGGAAGGGTGGCAAGACGAAGTCCGGCGTGCGATTCGCAGACAGGCTCCGCAGCCAGTGCGCAAGCGATCGTGGGTGGTGCCGGTGTTTTGGGGCGGCTTAGTTACTGCGATGCCGCTTATGCTTGTGCTTTTTTTGAAGAATCAGAGTGACAATCGCGCTGATGCCAAAGCGGCAGAGCAGGCACAAGCCTCGGCGGCTAGCGATGCAAAAAAGGAAATGCGGTCACTTGCAGCAAGCAGCGCAGCGTTGAAGGTGGAGAGCGAGGAGAATGGTCGGGCACTGGAAGCAGCGCTGAAAGCGATCAAACTCGCACTACGGACACAGCTGATGGACGATGAGATACGGGCTGCTCTCGAGGCTGTAGCGAGTTCGGATCCCGCTGCTGCGAGGGCTACTGCGAAAACCACGTTAAAAGAGTATGCGGCGAAGAGTCGGGAACTCGCAGGCCAACGAGCAATCGCAGAAACAGCACTGGAACTGCTCAAGCTAAAACGACGAGCTGAGGCG
>JAESTW010000848.1 GCA_016763395.1 Kofleriaceae bacterium | reverse complement strand
GGCCGTAGTTGTGGCCGATCCTCGGCCCATTTGCCCGAACTCAATGCTGCATCTCGCCGAAAAGTCACTGTGTATCGACGCCTACGAGTCCCCTGGGCTAGGGCTGCTGCCAGCAACCTCAATTTCACTACAAGATGCTAGGCGGGCGTGTGAGGCACGAGGCGTCCGTCTCTGCCTGGCTACGGAGTGGGAGAGCGCGTGCAGACACAAGGGCAATCAGAGCTTTGGCTACGGCAACCGTTACCGTGCCGAGATCTGCAACTTGCAGTCGGAGAAGCTGGGGCCTGCAGGTGGCAAAGGCGAGTGCCATACCGATATCGGAGTCTACGATTTGAACGGGAATGCTGCTGAATGGGTGCATGAGGGCGAGATCCGTGGAGGCTCAGCTCTCGATGGAAGCACAGGTCGGTGTTCGCTCGCCCGGGCCAAGCCGGAAGCTGCGCCGAGTTATTCTGACGTTGGCTTTCGCTGTTGTGCTGACGCTATTGCATCGCCCTAGAGTTCTGGCTAACAGTTGGACCCGAAAGGGCATCCCACTATGATCGATCGCTACTCTCGTCCCGAATTCGCACAACTTTGGTCCGACTCTTCCAGGTTTGAAATCTGGCTTCAAATTGAGTTAGCCGTCTGCAGCGCCATGGAGGATCGCGGCACGGTCCCCAAAGGAACAGCGAGTGCTGTGTCCGCGCTGTGCACCGGTAATCTCAGTGCAGACCGCATTCTCGAAATCGAGGCGAAAACTCGTCACGATGTTATCGCATTTCTAACACACGTAGAAGAACTCGCAGGAGAGCCAGCTCGCTGGTTGCACTTGGGTATGACTTCTAGTGATGTGTTGGATTCGTCACTCGGCATGCAATGCAAAAATGCTCTGGGTGAAATTCTCAAGGGTGTAGATATATTGCTGGCATCGCTGAAGAAGCGCGCCGAGGAAGAACGCAATACCCCGGTCATGGGACGCTCTCACGGAATCCATGCCGAGCCAATCACGGCCGGGCTGGTGTTTGCCCGGTGGCATGCCGAACTTGCTCGTTGCCGCGGACGAATCTCGGCAGCGCGGGAGCAAATTGCGGTTGGAAAAATTGCTGGAGCAGTAGGCACCTACGCCAACATCGATCCTGAAGTCGAAGAAGTCGCGCTGACCGCGATTGGGCTTAAACCCGAGACTGTGGCCTCGCAGGTCGTCGCTCGCGACAGGCACGCAGAACTTCTCAACGCCTTGGCCTTCTTGGGCGCGGCGATTGAGAACATGAGCGTTGGAGTCCGGCACTGGCAGCGCACCGAAGTGGGCGAAGCAGAGGAGGGCTTTGGCAAAGGGCAAAAGGGCTCGAGCGCGATGCCGCACAAGAAAAACCCCATCTTGTCCGAGAACCTCACCGGGCTGGCTCGCATGTTGCGCGCGTATGCTGGAGCGTCTTTCGAGAATATTGCTCTGTGGCACGAACGAGATATCTCTCACTCTTCGGTAGAGCGAATTAGCATTCCCGATGCGACGATTTTGGCCGACTTTATGTTGGCTCGTTGCACAAAGCTTATTGACGGGCTGGTCGTACACCGAGGCCGCATGATGGAGAACTTAGAGCGAACTGGCGGGCTGTGCTTCTCCGAAGCGGTTCTCCTGGCTCTTGTCCGAAGCGGACTGCCCCGGCAAGAAGCCTATGTCATGGTTCAGCGCTGTGCACTGGCAGCTCATGCGGGCGAGGGCGGGTTTCGCGAGAACTTGGGCAAGGACAAAGAGATCATCGAACACCTCGACGCTGCGCAGCTCGACTCTTGCTTTGACTTGCAACACCACTTGCGGCATGTGGATACGATCTTTGCCAGAGCCTTTGGCACGGCCTCGCCGAAAGCAGAAGGATAGTCATGGCTGTCGATCTGGAAACACTTCGCAAGCAGCTTCCCAATACCTTGGAGAGCACTAGCTTTCCCTCGCTTGGGGAAAAGTACGAAGGTAAAGTTCGGGACTGTTACGTCGGTGATGGACGCCGGACCATCGTGGTCTCGGACAGGATTAGTGCCTTTGACGTGGTATTGGGGACGTTGCCCTTTAAGGGGCAGGTGCTCAATCAGATCGCCCAATACTGGTTCGACGAGTCCAAGCATATCGTGCCCAACCACATGCTCGATGTCCCCGACGCGAACGTTATGATCGGACAAGAGTGTCGGCCGCTCAAAGCCGAGTTTGTTATGCGATCGTATTTGACCGGGGTTACTTCGACCTCGATTTGGCAGGCGTACAAGGGCGGGGCTAGAACCTTCTGTGGCCACGATTTACCCGAGGGAATGAGCAAGAACCAGAAACTTCCGCACCCAATATTGACGCCTTCGACCAAGGCTGAGAAGGGTGGTCACGATGTCTCGGTGTCTCGCGAGGAGCTTATTGATCTTGGACATATCTCGGCCGAGGATTTCGACAAAGCGGCAGCGATGGTGCACCGACTCTTCGAGTTTGGCGTGGCAAGAGCGGCGGAGCGTGGGCTTATCTTAGTCGACACCAAGTACGAAATCGGGGTGTCTCCGGATGGCGAGATGATGTTTATCGATGAGATTCACACGCCGGATTCCTCGCGCTATTGGTACGCGGCGGACTACGAAAAGCGACTGGCTGCGGGACAAGCGCCTCGGAGTCTAGACAAAGAATATCTGCGTTTGTGGATGTCCGAGACCCACGGTTATACCGGCGAAGGCGAGCCGCCGGCATTGACCGATGAAGTTCGCGTCGAGGCAGCCAAACGCTACATTGAGATTTACGAGCTCATTACGGGCAAGGAATTCGTTCCCGATCCGAGCGCAGACCCGCAGGCGCGAATTGCCAAGAATCTTTCTCTATCCAACTGATACCAACTCAAATACCGAAGGAGCATTGCGATGAAAGCAAAAGTATATGTCACGTTGAAGACAGGCGTATTGGACCCACAGGGACAAGCGGTTAGCCGGACACTGGGGAAACTGGGGTTCGATGGCGTGGAGAGTGTGCGTATCGGCAAGTATGTTGAAATCGAAATGGCCGATCAGGATCTGGGGCAGGCCGAGAAAGAACTCACCAAGATGTGCGAGAAGCTCATCGTCAATACGGTGATTGAGGACTACCGTATCGAACTGGACGGAGGGGAGTAGTGAGCACCACATTCGGGGTGTTGCGCTTTCCCGGGTCCAATTGTGACGATGATGCGTTGCACATCGTTTCACAGGTGTTGTCCGAGAGTGATTGCAAAGGCCGCATGCTTTGGCACAAGGACTCTGCGCTTGGTGATGTCGATGGCTTGATTGTGCCGGGCGGTTTTAGTTACGGCGATTACTTGCGAGCGGGTGCGATGGCAGCACACGCGCCGATCATGGCGGCGGTAGTGGAGTTTGCCAAAAGTGGTGGTCCGGTCTTGGGTATATGCAACGGTTTTCAAATTCTTTGTGAAGCGGGGCTGCTCGAAGGATCACTGTCTCGAAACGACGGTCTGCGCTTTGTCTGTAAAGACGTGTATTGCCGTGTGGAGGGCAAACCAACGCCCTTTACCCAAGCGATTCCCGTCGGACGGCATATTCGAATGCCAATTGCGCACTCCGAGGGACGTTACGCCCACCCGGACGTGGAGACACTGGAGGCCAATGGCCAGGTAGTGTTTCGCTATTGCGATTCAGAGGGGACGCCTTCTGAAAGTGCGAACCCGAATGGATCGGTGAACAATATTGCAGGCGTCTGCAACCCCTCGGGAAATGTCGTAGGGCTAATGCCGCACCCGGAGAGAGCCTGCGAGGCGATTCTCGGTGGTGGTGGCGTCGCGGGACTCTCCCTCTTTGAATCTGCACTGGCATTTTTGACCAATAGCTCAGCAAGAGTTGGAACTGGCAAATGAACAAGTATCACGGTCCTACAGTAGACGCGAAAATGGCGCAAGAGCATGGCTTGGCGCCGGACGAATTTAAGTTACTCTGTGACGGCCTCGGGCGAAATCCCAGCTACACGGAGTTGGGTGTTGTCTCGGTTATGTGGAGCGAGCATTGTTCTTACAAAAGCTCGAGGATTCACTTGGGTACCTTGCCCACCGAGGGGCCACAGGTCATTGAAGGTCCGGGGGAGAACGCTGGCGTTGTCGACATCGGTGATGGCCAAGCGGTGGTCTTCAAGATGGAGAGTCACAACCATCCCTCTTTTTTGGAGCCTTACCAGGGAGCTGCAACGGGCGTGGGCGGCATCTGTCGAGACGTTTTCACTATGGGCGCACGGCCGATTGCACTGGCTGACTGTTTGCGATTTGGCGAGGTTTCTCACGAGAGAACCTCGTACTTGCTGAACGGGGTCGTCGCTGGCGTCGGCGGATACGGGAACTCCTTTGGTGTCGCCAATGTTGCTGGCGACGTTGTCTTTGACTCAAGCTACAACGGCAACATCTTGGTGAATGCCTTTTGTCTGGGCCTTGTAGACACGGACAAGATCTTTCGTGGCTACGCCTCGGGCGTAGGCAATCCCATCCTCTACGTCGGTGCCAAAACCGGACGAGATGGCATTCACGGCGCGACCATGGCTTCGGCTGAATTTGGCGAAGGCTCAGAGGAAAAACGTCCGGCAGTTCAAGTGGGTGATCCATTTATGGAGAAGCTTTTACTCGAGGCTTGTTTGGAGCTGATGCAGAGCGATGTCTTGGTGGGAATTCAGGACATGGGCGCGGCCGGACTGACCTCTTGCTCCGTAGAAATGGCAGCCCGGGCAGACTCTGGCGTGGAGATCGATCTTAGCGCAGTACCACAACGAGAACTCGAGATGACTCCATACGAGTTAATGCTCAGCGAATCTCAGGAACGTATGCTCATGGTCGTTCACGATGGCCGAGAGCAAGAAGCCTTGGACATTTTCGCCAAATGGGATCTCGATGCGGCCGTCATTGGTCGAGTTACCGAAACCGGGCGAGTTGTGGTCAAAATGCACGGCGAGGTGTACGCCGACTTGCCCGCAGATCTCTTGGCTGAAGGGCTCAAGTACGATCGCCCGGCGGCACGTCCCGACTATCTGGACGATGTACAAAAGGTCGAGTTGCCAGCGGACGACTTGGGAGATGTAGGAACGGTTCTATTGGACATGCTCGCTTCGCCCAATATCTGTAGCCGCGCCTGGGTGTACGAGCAGTACGATTCTATGGTTCGCCATGGAACAGTTCTTAGGCCTGGACAGGCGAGCTCAGGCGTGATTCGCATTGAAGCCAAAGCCGGGGAGGTTGCTAAAGGCGTAGCTATCTCGGCCGGTTGCAATGGACGTCATGTGTACCTCGACCCCTACGAAGGTAGCCGATTGGCGGTCGCTTCTGCGTATGCCGAACTGGTTGC
>JAESTW010000847.1 GCA_016763395.1 Kofleriaceae bacterium | reverse complement strand
CGATGAACGATGCACCGATAGAAGTGTCCATCGCGTCAATTACGCTCTGATACACGACTTCATCTTCTGCTGCGATCTCAATGTCTGCACGCTCTGCAAACTCGGTTGTGTCTTTGAGTTCCGCTAGAACTTTACCAAGTGCTTCCCAATCGTAACCATTGGTTTCGTTGCGAATCAGAGTTGGTTGTTGTGTAGTCATTCCAACCCAGATTTCAGTCTTGGTAAGAAGAACCGAAATGTTCTTAGGGATCTCTTCGTCTTGTTTCTTATCGGCTTTGCGTCCAAGCCCTTTGGGCTTGATATTCATTTGAGAATATTCGCTCCACACCGCTGACACTAATAGGAAAGCGGTTAGACAGCTCATCAAGTCAATGAAGGGAACAACGTTAAGTTCCACATCGACTGAATCGCCACCATCGCCTGTTCCGACTGATGCACTCATCTTAAATGCCTCCTGAAAAGGGTAACAAGTGAGCTGAGGGTGATGACTCTACTAAATATATTGTCATTTGTTCCTCAGCTCCCAAGCAAGAAAGTGAATCAGACGCCAGGTTGCATTTGGGCACGATGAGTCGTGACCAAGTTGACAACTTGAACGGTTACTTCGTTGATGTCATCGGTAACAGATGTTGTCTTACCGGAGAGCAAGGAGAATCCAAGCAGACCAACAAGAGAAGCGCCGATTCCGAAGCCAGTACAGTTAAGTGCTTCAGAAATACCCTCAGCGAGAAGAGTTGACTTCTCACTTGGTGATGCGTTTGCAACAGAACCGAAGGACTTGATCATACCGGAGATGGTTCCGAGCAGACCAGCCATAACAGCGAAGTTGGCAAGCATGCCGAGGTACGGTGTACGGGCTTTGATTTTAGGAAGCTCGCGGAGAGCAGCTTCGTCCATTGCAGACTGAACTTCGTGGTCGGTCTTGTTGAACTTCATAAGTCCAGCTTGAACGATTCGAGTCATTGGAGTTGGGTTGCCAGAACAGACCTTGATGGCGCCCTGAACGTTGCCATTCATTACTTGGCTCTTAAGAAGCGCAAGTAGCTTGTCTTTGTCGACAGATGCTTTGAAGAGGAATACGGAGCGCTCGACGATCATCGCGATGATGATGATGAGTGTGAAGAGAATGGGCCACATTCCCCATCCGCCGGCGTGAAATGAATCTGCTATACCTTTGAGCATGATCGAAAACCTCTACTTATCTTTCTTGACTTGGACGCTGGTTGGAAACGTCTTGTTGGTGGCGGTACGCTGAACCCTCGTCATGAATGCACGAAGGGGCGCCGCTGCTTTTAGCCAAAGCAAAAGTAGATCCAGATCGCCAAGTGTCTGAGATCACAAAAAAGTGGGTAACAAACGCCCTTCAGCACCGTGGCAGGATGGGGCAGTCTCAAAGGCAATGGGGCGAAATGCCACAATGTGCTCAAGTAATGGCAAGTAATGGGGACGAAGTACCGATTCTCAGATTCTCTGTGGATAAGTCTTGGACTGACTGGGCATTGATAGCCCTGGCCAAACAAGTAGGGAGGTTCCGCTTGTCGAAGTCACACAAGCTGCGCTACTACTAATAGGTAGTGAGTTGGAAAATTGGACTGGTGGACGTGTGTGCCATCCTCGCACTTTTAATCGTGGTGTTTATGCCAGGACGAGAGGTGAGCTTTATTGGTGCTTATGATTTCCGCGCCGCTGGCGACAAAGCGAGAGATGTTCCCCGCGAGGTAGCAAAGCTCGGCGTGTTGCAGGCCGCCGTGTTTGCCAATCCGGGAGATGGCAAGGCAGCAGAAGAACTCGCATGGCTGCTGCGAGATCTAGAGAGACACGATATGGCGATTCGTATAGCGGGCGCGTCGGCGAGTATTTCAGATCCTTCCAACTGGCGGGCACAGAGTGCTGTAAGCGGCGCGTATACGGACAAGGCGACAAAACCTGTGTCGATCAATGCCGATGCAATTCGCGATTCCTATGCCTGGGCAACCAAGGCCAAGGAGAGCTGTGCGGCGGTTGGTGAGATTGCATGCTCGGTGACAGAAGCGCTGCGTTTGCGACTCATCTTCGAAGACTTGCGGCATGGAGTCGAGATGCTTGAGAACGGCTCGTTTGACGCAGAAGACCTTCGCGGTGAACTCAACAGCACCAGGCCTATGATTCGCGCCAGCCGCGCCAGCCAAGACTAGTAATTCATTCTTCGATGCCACGCAATTGGTAGCACGCACTTGCTACAGTGGCGGGTATGGCAACCCGTGCAAACCTCGACATGAGCGCATCGGCGCTTTCCCAAGATCCTACTAGCGAGAGCGACGTAGACAAAGCGCTTTCCGATCTTCACGAGCACGCTACCGAGTTTGCACAACTCTCCCCGGCAGAGAAAGCAAGTCTCCTGGAAGCATGTGTGCCTCGTCTGCTGGATGTCTCAGCGCAATGGGTGGCCAGCGGTGCCAAAGCCAAGGGCCTCGCTATGGACGAGAGCGGAGAGGAATGGCTCGCAGGTCCAATGCCGACCATTCGCATGGCCAGGCTCCTAGCAGAAAGTCTTAGGGAAATCTCTGCCACTGGGAAACCGAGTTTGGGCACGAAGACTAGCTCTGGTCCGGGCGGACGATTGCGTATTGATGTGTTTCCCAACAGCAAGATTGACGGCGCGCTCTTCACCGGCTTCGAAGGCTATGCGCTGATGCAAGAGGGTATCGACCACAATTCTGCAAGCCAACGCCAAGCCAGTTTCTTCAGCGAGAAAGACCCGCAAGGCGGAGTGAGCGTGGTCTTGGGAGCTGGCAACGTTTCCAGCATTCCTCCGATGGACACCTTTACCAAGATGTTTACTGAGGGCAAGGTCGTGCTTCTCAAAATGAATCCGGTCAACGAATGGGTCGGACCATGTTTGGCCACTGCCCTGGCCCCGCTAATTTCTCGAGGTTTTTTGCGCATTGTGTACGGCGGCGGCAGCGTCGGGAAGTACCTCGTCGAGAACGAATCGATAGCCGATGTGCATATCACAGGTTCGGACAAAACTCACGACCTGATTGTCTGGGGCCCCGAAGGTGAGGAGCGCGATCGCCGGATGGCGGACAACGACCCGGTTCTCAAAGTTCCTATTTGCAGCGAACTTGGCAATGTCACGCCGGTCGCGATTGTTCCCTATGAATACAGCGATGCAGAGTTGGCCTTTCAAGCGCGCAACCTCGCGACGATGGTGTGCAACGATGCCTCTTTCAATTGCAATGCCGCCAAGATGCTAGTCACCGGCAAAGGCTGGACTCAACGAGAACAGTTCTTAGATCTACTCCGTGACGAGCTCAAAAATGTGCCCTTGCGAAAGGCCTACTACCCGGGCGCCTTCGATCGCTACCAGAGTTTGGTCGAGGGCCGAGACAATGTCGAGACATTCGGACAGGCGGATGACCAGCATCTACCTTGGACAATCATCACGGGCCTCGACTCGGACAACAAAGACGAACCACTCTTCCGTGTAGAGCCTTTTTGCAGCATCTTGAGCGAGACGCAGATTGGCAGCGCTGACCCTGTGCAGTTCTTACAGGCCTGTATTCCCTTTATGAACGATACGCTGTGGGGAACCTTGGCAGCGACCATCATCATCTCGCCCAAGCTTGAAAACGACCCACGAGTGAAAGCGGAACTCGACAAAGTCATCGTCGAATTGCGCTACGGCGCTATCGGGATCAATCACTGGGCGGGCTTGATATACGGCATGACCACATTGCCTTGGGGCGGACATCCCAGCGCAACGCCAAAGGACATTCAGTCTGGGCTCGGTTGGGTTCACAACACCTACATGCTCGAAGGTATCGACAAGAGTGTCATTCGCGGTGACTTGAAAATCTGGCCGACCCCGCCGTGGTTTGTGGGCAATACTGCAACTACAGCACTCGGACCGAAACTCACCCAAATGGAGGCGGATCCCGGTTGGACAAAGGTTCCGGGGATTGCTCTTCGGGCACTCTTTGGCAAGTAGCGGCTGTAGCGCGCAATCTTCCCAGTCGAGACGGCAAAGTTGCGCTATCATAGCGTGATGACCGTGCGTAGACGCTCTCTCTTGTTGTCAGCAGTGCTCGCACTTTCTGTCGGTGGCTTAAGTTCTTGCGGATCGCCACCGGCTCCAGCTAGCCCAGCTAGGCCCGCGGAGCCACAAGAGCTCAGTGCCAAAGACATTGTTCAGCGATACAAGCCCGCAATTGTCCGGGTTGAAAACGACTTTGGTACCGGGGTAAAAGTTGGCACTGGATTTATTCTGTCCGAAGAGGGCCGGATTGCGACAAATCTACACGTCATTGCCGGCAACGGAAAACTCCGAATAAAACTCAGCAACGGCACAATTCTCCCCGTTGTCCGGATTATTGCCATTGACGAAAAACGCGATTTGGCAATCATCAAAGTCGAGAGCGAGACGCCTCTACCAACGGTGCCATTGGGCGACAGCGACAAGGTCTCCCCAGGCGATTCTGTCATTGCCATAGGAAACCCTCAGAACTTCGACTTCACCGTCAGCGATGGGCTGATAAGCTCTGTCCGAGAGGACGGGGGTGATACCGTCTTGCAAATCTCTGCCCCGATCTCACAGGGCTCCAGTGGTGGCCCGCTCTTCAATAACTTTGGACAAGTCATCGGCGTAGCGACGATGATATATACGCAGGGGCAAAACCTCAATTTCGGAGTACCGGCAAACTACCTGCGGCCGATGATGTCGAGCAAGGGCGGCGAATCAGCCGCAGACTTCGCCAAACGCTTTGAGCGACCGGCGCCCGCGAATGGCCAGGTGCAAATCATGCGAGAAGTTCCGATGCACAAGCTGGAAATTCTCAAGGGCTGCACGGACAAACAATTTGCCAAGGTATACACGGGAATAAACCGAGCGATCGAACTTGGGGCACCTCTGTACAACGAAGGAGACCACGAGGCCTGTTACGGAATCTACCAACAGACCGCGGCTCACTTTGAACGAGACAACTCGATGTGCAAGGGGCTCAGAGATACCTTCGGTGTGGGGCTTTTGAAAGCCGAGACCAAGCGCGACTTTACCCGCAAGGCATGGGCGATGCGCGACGCCTTTGATGGGGTTTTGCGAGTGCTTGTGCGCAAAGCGCAGGCCCAATAAGCCGCACTCCAGTCAAAGGCCAACTGCTCGCGACACACTCAAGTCAGTTTCGAGCGGAATGCCGTGAAGCTG
>JAESTW010000846.1 GCA_016763395.1 Kofleriaceae bacterium | reverse complement strand
TCCACGACCTCGTCATAGATCGTATAGCCGCTTGTAAACTCGGTCATCTTTTCTTCCATACTGAAGGGCACGCGCAAACTTGGGCCCACCACTGGAATGTTTAAGGAGCGCGCGTATACATCGCTCGCCATGTTCGCAACCAGAGCATCGCCCATCGCCATGTAGAGCAAGAGGTCCTTGGGAGTTGTATTTGGCAGAGGATCGTCGAGCACTCGATGGGAAGTCGCAATCGGATCGACTTTCTCAAAGAGCATACCTAGAAGCGCAATGTTGAGTTCGTAGTCCCATGGCTCAGGATAGGCGCCAATCATAGCGATACGGAGTGGTGGCCAAAAAACTGACCGCTCAAAGAGCAATCCCCATGGACCGCCCGGAACACCGAGCACACCGCGAGTAATGTCCGGTGCGTATGACATGTACACACCACCCATAATTCCGCCGAGCGATGCACCAAAGTACGTGATCTTCGTAGGATCGATAATCTGCTGACCGTCATGCATAAACTCGTCCGCGGTCAAGTAGGGGCCGCTGAGCATTTTCTGAAGAACGATAAAGTCCACTACCGACTGAGCGAGTGTCTCGGTCATGGCGATGCCTTTGTTAATGTCATTCATCGCAAAGGCAACGGACGCAAATTCGTTGTCCGTAAGCCCCGTAAGATCGCCACCAACAAACATGACGCACTCGTCGTTGGCCAACTGCTGTAAGAAGTCGTGATCAAGTGAATCCACGCCACTACCAAACATGCCGTGCCCGAAGATAATCACCGGAATGGGCAATGGCGCCGTTTCGACGCACCGAGGGACTAGCGCGCCGACATTGGCAGTCGAAAAACCTTCCATCTTCGGGAGTCCGGCCGTATCGCGGACAGTGTCCGAGGTCGAACGATTCAGGTTTGAGCGAAAGTTCGGTACTTCGTAGGTTCCGCCCATCATGCGCAAAACCTCCGCTGGATTGTCATTGCGCAAGTCTTCAAATTCGTACGTGAAGGTCTTGCTCTCCATTGCCACCAACGCCTGGTCGCGCATCGAGAGAATGTCTTGGGTAACAAAGTCGTCCGAGACAGTGACAAAGTCCCAGGCCAGAACCAGTTCTTCTTTGGGCATTCCCGCAGCACCGAGCTTGGAGAAAATCTCGCCGTACCCATCTTCGATTCGTGCCGCTCGCGGGTGACTCATCTTTTCGCCCGCTAATATAGAGGCGAAGCCAGCAGGAACTGGCAGTGCACTTCCGTCCGCTGCCTTTACAGTATTGCGAATACCAACTGCGTATCGGGTCCCCGAGTCCATTCGCTCTAGTGGCCGAATCAGCAGTGCTCGGTCTTCAGGCAATTTCGCGTTCATGTCCGGTTCGGCGAATATTAGGAGTCTTTCACCTGTCGTCATGTTGACAACAACGACCGAGGCATTGGGTGCCATCGCGTCCGAGACATCTGTGTGTGTCGGGAGTCCTACATCAGAAACGCCAGTCGGAAAACCAGCGATCATCGTCCCGGACATTGGAAAGCCATCAAACGCATTGTAGGCATCAGGCAGGACCGCAATATTGTCCGCATTGATCGGCATTCCCTCGGCCGGCAAGTCCACTCGGAACCCAGTAGCAGAGGTGCTATCTTCGATCATATAGGCACTAGACGGCCACGGTAGCAAGCACGCAACGTCCCCTAGAGGGTTGCACTCCGCGCGGACTTTAGGGCCCTCATCCGAGTCCGAAGACCCGCAGGCACTCGCGACCAGCGCAAGTCCTGCAAGCGCGAGAAGCGCCGAGCAAAAAGAAGAGTTTCGTTGTTGTCCCAATATGTTCATTTTCGTGTTCACTAGCGCGTAGAAAATTGTGCACCGCCATCCTACCCCTCATTGCCCGATCGCAACGAAATCTTTTGTTAACAATACAAAAAGCCATTGCCTACACTTCTGTACCCCACTCGCTCTGCCTGCTCATTGCTGAGCTTGACGCAGTGAACTTGCAGCCGAGCAATTGTGAATCAAAAACAAGTGTCACGTCTCGATGACCTTGAAACCACTGGTGTATGCTGCCGGCCATGGCGCAAGCGACCTCCTTTCCCAAAGACAAAATCAAGGTTCTTCTCCTCGAAAACATTCACAGCTCTGCCCGCGATCTCTTTCGTGAAGACGGCTTCATTGTGGAGGAAGTTCACGGTGCCCTCGATTATGACGCATTGCTCAAGCAAGTTGCTGATGCCCACATCATTGGTATTCGCAGCAAAACTCAACTCACCGAAGAAGTGCTAGCGGCCGCAAAACGTTTGCTTTGTGTTGGATGTTTTTGCATCGGCACCAATCAAGTCGATTTGCAAGCAGCCAATGTCCGGGGAATTCCAGTGTTCAATGCGCCTTTCTCCAATACTCGTAGTGTTGCAGAGCTCGTACTCGCCGAAATCGTTATGCTTGCGCGACAGTTGGGTGATTGTGTCCGGCAACTTCACCAAGGGCAGTGGATAAAGTCAGCCACTGGACGGCACGAGATTCGCGGCAAAACACTCGGGGTCATTGGCTACGGCCACATTGGCAGCCAAGTCGGTGTTCTTGCCGAAGCCTTCGGAATGCGCGTGCTCTACTACGACATCGCCAAAAAACTACCGATGGGCAACAACAGGCCTGTAGCGAGTTTGGAAGCGCTTCTCACTCAGTCCGATTTTGTTACCTTGCATGTACCAGCGACCAGCCAAACTCAGGGCATGATCCAAGCTGAGCACATCGCGCAAATGCGCCCGGGTTCGTACCTTGTAAATGCAAGCCGCGGCAGTGTGGTCAACCTTGAGGCCTTGGCCGAGGCTATCAAATCAGAACATATCGCAGGCGCGGCCATCGATGTCTACCCCAAAGAGCCGAAGAAGAACGGTGAGCATTTTGACTCTCCGCTCATCGGACTGCCCAACGTAGTATTGACCCCTCATATCGGTGGTTCCACAGAAGAGGCACAAGAATCCATCGGAGTGGAGGTTGGCAGCGCATGTCTAGACTTTACCAACAACGGTTCTACGGCCTCCGCTGTCAATTTCCCCCAGGCCGAGCTGCCACTTCGATCGGACAGCCACCGAATTCTCAACGCACATAAAAACGTCCCTGGAGTCATGGCGGAAATTTCTCGAATCCTGGGAGAGCTCAATGCCAACATCCACGCCCAACACTTGGTCACCGATGACGCTACCGGCTACCTCATTACCGACTTGGACAAAAACGTGTCCGAAGAAGTCTACCGGGCAATCTCTAGCCTCGACACCAACATCAAAACACGAATCCTGTACTAGTGATGGATCAACAACTCCCATTCGCCGCAGCAGCGCCGCCCGAGACACGCTCTAAATCAGAGTCGCTTGCTCGTTGGGTATTCGCCGTTCTAACCCTCCTTTTTATCGGTTTCATCCTCTACGCCAGTTGGACGCCAGCGGACGGCGTTGGCAGCGTTGGCGATTTGTTGGCTGGGCTATCAAACCCCGTCCAAATCTTCGCCGGCCACAACCTTCGCGACATCGCGACAAACGTCCTGCTCTACATGCCTTTGGGGGTATTCCTGGCCTTGGCTGTCGCCGCCAAAGCCGGAGGAGCAGAGTCGCGCCCACCGCGTTATTTCAGCCCGTGGCTCTTCTTTGGTTTCATTATCAGTCTCACGATGGAAGTCGGACAAGCGTATATCGGACGAACTCCGGACTTGGTCGATATTATTACCAACTCATCCGGCCATGGCATCGGCTATCTCTTGGTGATTGCTGCTGTCCGAATCTATGGACTCAGCCCCCTTGTTTTCATGGGGCTCAGCGCCAACGACTCGCAAGATCAGAAGACCCAATCCATCGCCGCCTTTCGCTTCATCGCCATCTGCACCTACATCCTGATCGCGCTCCTGCCCTTCGACGTTTCTGTCCAGATGGGCCGAATCTACGAACAATTACTACCCGATGAAACCGGCGTCCCCAAGCTAATTCTCGACCCACTCTACTCAATCAGCCGCTGGAAAGAACACGGTCTAAAGCTCACGTTTGAGCTCTGGGCACTCTTGCCATTGGGCGCTCTAACAGCATTTCTCGGGGGAATACGCGGCAAGCTCAACATATTCACTCCGATTTTTAGCTGCGTGCTCGTCGCCTTTTTCTGTGAGGGTGCTCAAATCTTTATCCTTTCTAGAAGGACAGATATCGCCATGCTTCCGGTCGCGGTCCTGGCTGGCGCACTCGGATGGCTACTCGTCCGGGCGTGGTTCAAGCTGCAAGCTGTCGATCCCAATACTGGAGTTGACAATGCGATTCGCTGGCAGCAGTTAGCCTTGGCGCTCGTTGGCTACGCCCTGATTATTGGCCTTTTCGCCTGGTCTCCTTTTCAATTTGAAACTGACTTCAGCGCGGTTCTGAGTAAGATAAAGCACGAGAGTAACCTCGTTCCCTTTCGCCAACATTTCGCCACTCGAAGCCTCGCCAGCGCGGTCGACATCGTAAAAGAGACCGGACTCTTTGTCCCCTTTGGTCTTCTTAGCGCTCGTCTGCTTATGGAAATCCGTCCGAACATTAGCCGGATTCAATCGCTCTTGATAGTTGCGGTCGCCAGTGGGTGCTTTGCGATATTTACTGAGCTCAGCCAGGCGGTATGCATTGGCCGCCACATCGACGTTACCGATGTTTTTCTGGGCGGCTTCGGCGGTCTCTGCGGCGCTGTTCTTCTCAGCGTTTTTCAGACTAAGAACCATGGTGCCAATCAACTTTGACAGCAATGGTTCTCAGCGCTGGCTGCACAAGTGTTGTGCTAGCCTAACTTCTTGCGAAGTTTCCACACCTTAGAAACCGCCTCATAGACGATTTCGCCGCTCATTTTTGACACGCCACGAACCCTGTCCGGGAAAATAATTGGCGATTCGACAACCTTCAAGCCTGCCTGGCACGCTCGGTATTTGAGCTCGACCTGAAAGCAGTAGCCGGTGCTGGATACATCTTCCAGGCCTATTTTCTCTAGTGCATCACGGCGAAATCCGTTGAAGCCGCCAGTAAGGTCGCGAACAGAGACGCCGAGAATTGTCCGGGCGTAGAGGCTTCCGCCCCACGAGATAAAACGCCGACTCAGGCCCCAGTTTTCGACTCCGCCACCCGCGATTCGGCGAGAGCCGACAACGACATCCGCTTCGGTACGTAGAAGCTCCAAGAGTCCGGGCAAATACTCTGGCTTATGAGAAAAGTCCGCATCAAATTCAAAGATAAACTCGTAGTCCCGCTCTAGCGCCCATTCAAAGGCAGCGAGATAGGCTTTCCCGAGCCCCTTCTTGCCCTCGCGATGCAGCACATGTACCCGCGAATCCTGGTTGGCTATCTCGTCTGCCAAATCGCCAGTGCCATCGGGGGAATTGTCGTCCACGACAAGTATGTTTGCCTCAGGCAATGCCTCCAACACCGCTGGAACAATCAGTGGCAAATTCTCCCGTTCATTGAACGTCGGAATGCAAATAATAGCCCCGGCACCTTGATTCATCGTAGCCATAGTAGTTCTGCGAAGAAGTAGACAGTGCGAAGTAGCCCATGTCTAGGAATCTGGTGTTAAACAAGTGCAACACCAGATGTCTAGGCCTCAATACTCCTTGCTACTATATCACTGCCTTGACCCGTTCCCCGAGGCCAGCATCGTCCGATGAAATCGACTTCCTGAGTTTCCACCTCTTAGATTTTGTGTGACACTGCTGACTCTAATCCCCGGCAGTCGATGACTGTAACGAATTGTGAGAAACACCAGTGACTGATGTTCAAATATTGGAAACCCTGCAAAGCTACTTCGCCAAAGAGCAAAACGCGAAGGACCTCAGCGCCGACTCACCTCTTCTAACAAGTGGGCTTCTGGACTCCCTGGGCATTGTTAAGCTTCTCAGCTTTATCGAAGATGAGTTTGATGCAGAGATCATGGACGCAGATTTCGATCCCGAGAATTTCGAGACCCTGAACTCGATTACCAAGCTTATTTCAAGCCAAGCCAACTGAGGCAAAGGAGCGTTTTGGACTTTTCAATCACTCCTGAGCAGAAGGAATTTCGACGTTCGGTATCCGAGTTTGCCAAACGAGAGCTCGGCGGCAATGTCCGAGAACGCGAAAAAAATGGTGAGTTCTTTTGGGAAGGCTGGCACAAATGCGCCGACTTTGGCATCCAAGGCATGCCCATGCCCAAGGAATTTGGTGGACTGGGAATGGATACCACCACCTGCCTACTGGCCATGCAAACGCTTGGCAAAGAGTGCCGTGACAGTGGATTTCTCTTTTCGCTGAACTCCCATATGTGGACCTGCGAAATTCCGATTCTAGAATTCGGCAGTGACGAGCAAAAAGAAAAGTGCCTCTCGCCGATGATCGAGGGAAAACTCGTAGGCGGTCATGCCATGACCGAGCCCGACGCCGGCTCAGATGCTTTCAGCCTTCGGACAACAGCGACCAAGACCGACAATGGCTACGTGCTCAACGGCGCAAAGGTGTTTATCTCCAACGCGCCCATTGCCGATCTACTACTGATCTTTGCCACTACCAAGCGTGAACTTGGTTGGGCTGGCGTCACCGGGTTTATTGTCGAAAAGGACAATCCCGGACTGCAAGTGTCCAAGCCTCTGGACAAAATCGGACTAAAGACATCTCCCACTGGCGAGCTTGGCCTAGTGGACTGCGAAGTACCGGCCAGCGCAATGCTCGGACGAGTGGGGCAAGGCTCTGCCATTTTCAATGCAGAAATGGAGTGGGAACGCTCTTGCCTCTTCGCCTGCCACCTCGGCGCCATGCAACGGCAACTGGAAGAATGCGTAGAGTACGTCAAAGACCGCAAACAGTTCGGACAGTCGATTGGCAGCTTTCAGGCAGTTTCTCACAAGATTGCGGACATGCGAGTACGCATCGAGTTGGGCGAACTTATCTTGCACAAAGTTGCGTGGCTCAAGTCTCGTGGCAAGCGCGCTCCACTGGAGTCGGCGATCGCAAAGCTCGTTGTAAGTGAGTCTTACATGGAGAGCAGTATCGATGCTTTGCACCTTCGTGGCGGTTACGGCTTCATGAGCGAATACGAAGCTGACCGAGATTTGCTCGATGCCTGCGGTGGTAAGATTTACTCGGGCACGTCCGAGATTCAAAGAAACATCATTGCGCGTTTTCTCGGATTGTAAATGTTCTTGCTCCACCAATTGCTGAGCCAGAGTGCCTCCAAGTACTCAGGTGAGCCCGCTGTTATCGCGCCCAAAGAGACGATCAGCTACGCCGAGTTAGACAAGCGCAGCGACATCCTGGCTGCCTGTCTCGTTTCTCAAGGAGTCACCCCAGGAGCGCCCGTTGGACTCTCCTTTCACAAATGCATTGATTCGATCGTGGCAGCCTACGGCATCATGAAAGCCGGCGCTTGTTACGTTCCCATTGATCCTTTTGCCCCCGTAAATCGCGGTGCGGCGGTTATCGCCAACACCAAACTAACCCATCTCGTTACCAGCGCAGACCGAGCGACAACACTAGCTAGCGAATTATTCTTAGAATCGGACAACTCGACTCTATCCACGATCGTCATTAACGGTCCTTGCAGCGATAAAACGCCAGAGGGTCTCACCGTAGTCGACTGGACGCAACACACGGGTTCACACACCCCCGTTGCTATCACCGATACTCATTTGGCCTACGTTCTTCACACCTCGGGTTCTACCGGACAGCCAAAAGGGGTTGCCATCACCCATCGAAATGCGCTGGCCTTCGTCGACATGGCGACTGAATACTGGAACGTCACCAATTTGGACAAGCTTTGCAGTCAAGCGCCTCTGCATTTCGACCTATCGGTATTTGACCTCTACGTTGCCGCCAAAGCAGGTGCAGCGATTGTGCTCATCCCCGAATTTTGGGCTGCCTTCCCCAAGAAGATGAACAGCGCCATCGATCAGTACGGCATCACAATTTGGAACTCTGTCGTCTCCACACTCACGCTCATGATGGAACGCGGCAAACCAGAAAATGCCGGTTTCACCAGTCTGCGAGCCGTCATCTTCTCCGGTGAGGTCATGCCTCTGCGCTACCTACGCCGAATGCTTTCGCACATGAGCAACGCCAGAATGTACAACGTGTACGGGCAGACCGAGGCAAACTCTTCTCTGGTTTACGAAATCGAGAGAGACCGTATCCCGGACAACGACGACTGGAAAATCCCGCTCGGGAAACCCTTCCCCAACTTTTCAGTATACGCCCTCGACCCAGAAGGCAATCGGGTCACGACTCCCGGAGTGGCAGGAGAACTTCTAGTCCGCGCGGGCACAGTAGCGGCAGGGTATTGGGGCAATTCAACGTTGACATCAGATAAGTTCGTAATTGATCCGCTCGATCCTGAAAGTGGAGCTCGCAGTTATAGAACCGGTGATCTTGCCCGGCTCGACGAAGAAGGCAATTTCCTCTTTGGCGGCAGAAGCGATGACATGGTCAAGAGCCGGGGCTATCGAATTGAGTTGGGGGACATCGACTTGGCTCTTCTCTCGTCTCCGATGGTTGAAAGCGCGGCCGCCATTGCAATTCCCGATGAGGAAGTAGGCAACCGTATCTACGCCTTTGTCACCTTCAGCGGTACCGTCACCGAAGCCGATGACGCCGTGAATTCGGTACTCAGCCATTGTCGCAATCGACTTCCGAAGTACATGATTCCCGAGCGGCTGGTTGTGCGAAGCGACTTTCCTCGCACCTCGACAAACAAAATCGACCGAAAGATCCTTCGTCAAGAACTTATCGCAGAACTAGCGGCAAGCTCCGACGCCTAGGGCGCAATATCTCCATGTATTGATTGGCGTCACTGGTGATTATCCCGTGGCAATTTATTTCCTTTCGTCAGCTTCCGAGTACAATGAGCGCGTGTCGCGCTTGCCCCCTTATCGAATCGAAATTGCTAAAGCAGTATCGGGCACCAGCCATGCAGAGGAATTGTGAAGATCAAGGTTAGAGGAATGCTCCCCTCTGATATGGAGAGCTTCATCGAGCTGTGCTGCTCCAGAGACGGGTTTAGCAGGGAGGATGCCGAAAAACGCGCTGAGGTTGTAGAGTGGGTCGCGTTCCACAATCCTTGCGACGACGGCGAGCCAACCTACATGGTCGGAGCGCAGGGCGATCGCGTGGTTGCCCATCTCGGACGCATGCCGACCTTATTCTCGGTCGACGGAAAGCCCGAGGTAGCGTCATACTTTCACGATTTATACGTGCATCCAGACCTTCGGACAACAAATGCCCAAGGATTCTTCTTGTCGATGAAGATGTATCGGCAAGCAGAAAAGGCCAGCAATAGCTTCTGTGCCATGATCTGGACCAATGAGATTAACATCTCTCTGCAAAAATCTCGAAAATACACCCAAATGTGGACTGACCATCGTGTGATGCTTCTGGGCTTGTCCGAGAAAATCGACAGCAAAATCCCCAAATTCATCGCTCCGCCGGCCAAATCAGCGGTTCGAACTCTGCTCGCAGCCAGCGACTGGGCAAACGGGCTTCGCCTCAAATGCGATGCCAATGTTGAGCGCATCGAGACTTTCGACTCGCGCTTCGATAGCTTTGCCGATGCAATCGCACCTGACCTTGGTGTAGCTCCCAGAAAAGATCAAAAGTATCTAGCTTGGAAGTATGCCGACCGGCCGAGACTTGATGCCAGTTTCTTTCAACTTCTAGATTCGCTCGGACAACTTGCCGGTTTCTGTGTGGTCGTCAACCCGGACGAAACAGCGACCTCATCGATCGCAGAGCTCGTGGTTTTACGCAACAATCCCAGCGGTATCAATGCACTCTTGCAGGCAGCGATACAGCATCTTCGGGCTATGGGTGCAGAGCGCATTGAAGCAGTAGCCAGCGACCAGCCATACTCCGAAGCACTTCACCAGCGATTCTTCCGGCGCGACCTGCGCGTACCGCTATTTCTAGCGCACTCCGATAGGTCGCCCTATTCTGAGAGTCTCCAGAGCCCCAGTCAGTGGCATGTCTCGCTGGGAGACTCCGAGGGCCCCTTCTAACTGCGTCTACGGGTTAGTTCACGCCGATATGCTACGCGGCCAATGTGAGGTCGCCGTTGAACGCACACTCTATCGCAGGCGCAGACTGTGTGTCCGGGGCAGAGTGAACCTTAGTATCGGAATTGTCACTCCTACTGGAGCAGGAGTTTTCCGAACGCTTCTGGCAGGTGGAACTTGGGTTTGTCCGTCATGCCTGGACTCCATGCCAAGTACTTTTTCGTGGGCCCCCTTCCTTCCATGCGAAACAGCCCCATGCGCATACTTCCGCCCTTTACAAGAGCGCCACTCAGCTCCTTGCTAGAGATTGCAATTTCCATGGTTGCGCGATGGTTGTCTTGGTCTTGTGTAGTAGCCACTCGAACACCGCTTGCCCACGAGGCGTTGAAGCGCTTCTTCTTTGAAAAATCGACTTCGATATCGTGCCAATGGCCGTAGGGACCAATTTCAATCTCATAGTAGTGTTGGGGAGCGTCGCTATACGGTGCTAAGAACAATTCCACACAGTCCTCTTTGTAGAGGCCATCCCGTTCTTCGCTGAGTGATCGAGTAGTATCGACCGCAAGCCCCGTTCCCTCCATCTCAATAAAGGCATAGAGCGTGTCACTGGACCAAGCGAAACGAAGTCGAGTAGTAATTCCGGTAGATTTCCCTGCATAATCGGTATCCCAAGAAACCGGCTTTGCGTTCTTCCATAGCGACTCATTGGCAACCCCGTCCAAAACCACGCTCTCTGCTCCTATGCCAGCAGCTATTGCTACCGGAGTATTGTCCGGTACATCGCTCGGTGTACTCGTCGGAGTCTTACTACCATTTTGCGTTTCATCTCCTGGAGCTGTTCCCAGTTCAAAGGGGGCAAATCCGATAAAATGCACTGGCCGAGGCATATCGACAAGGTCTGCCCCGTCGCCCTTGGTTTCGATCTCGGACAAGTCAATCTGAAAGCGTTTTGCCGCCGCCTCAATAAGCGGAGATCCTCGATGGCCACCGAGCTCTTTGGCCAACTCAGCATTGTCAAAAAGTCCCAAGAACTTGGCACCGACTGCATCGACAAGCACGGGATTACTTCCTCCGATTGCCACCATATCTGCAATCGGAATCAGCGTGTGAAACCCGTCACCAAACATTGCAGGTGCGCCCTCCGCCATCACTAGATCCGGCGACTCAACCTCCAAAACGTCAACCATGCGCTCTGAGAACATCTCCAATGCTCGCACATAGGCGCTGCGATCTTCCTTGCCGGTCTTCTTGCGCCCCTTGGTGTAGGAGCCAAGTTCTCGGTGTGAACGCCACTTCTGGCGATACGCGGGCGATTTGTCCGAATACATCACCGTGCCCTGAAGCCCTTTGATTCCGAGAGAGACCACCGAGAAGCGATGCGTCTTTATTTTGGGCAGAGAGAAATAGAGACCGTGTTCTAAATGCTCTG
>JAESTW010000845.1 GCA_016763395.1 Kofleriaceae bacterium | reverse complement strand
GTCCTTGTCTTTCTTCTCTTCTACAAACTCGGCGAGAATATTGCCGGACAACTCATTCACCCATTTTTGATAGACATTGGGTTTGATGCCGGTACGGTTGGCCTAATCAACAAAGGCGTGGGCATGCCAGCGTCCATCGCCGGGACTATCCTTGGCGGCTTTGCGGTAACTCGAATCGGCATCCGGCGAAGTCTTCTTATCTTTGGAATACTACAGGCGGTTCCCAACTTACTCTATGGAATGCTCGTTCAAGTGGGCCCGAGTGAAGGCGCTCTAACCTTGATCGTTATCACCGATCAGTTCTGCAACGGCTTGGCGGTTGCGGCTCTTGTTGTGTTTCTAATGTCGTTGTGCGACCGGCGCTTCACTGCCTTTCAATACGCTGCGCTATCGAGTGCGACTGCGATCCTTGGCCGCTTTGTAAGTGGCTGGTCGGGCGTGATTCAGGAGGAGATAGGTTGGCAGTGGTTCTTTACGATGAGTGCGCTTGCAGGCTTGCCGGCGCTTGTCATGCTCTTTTTCTTGCCCAAGGGCGCTGGATTGCCCCGAGTCACTGCAAAATGACGGCGCACAGGCCAATTCCGGTCATGCTATACACACCACGGCCACCAATACACACTGAGGATCGCTGGCGATGACAAACCGTTTTTATTCCATATTTTTTGTTTTGGCCACTGTTAGTGTTTTTCCTAGCTGTGGTGGATCTACGAGTACGGCTGGCAAAGGTGAAGCCACCGCGAACGATTCACAAGGGGCAGAGTCCTGTCCAGAAGAACGGGAGGCACCGGTACTCTTAGCGGGAGTGAGCGAAGCCCATCGCACGCCAGAGTATTGGTTCAAGGTTCTTGGGAAGAAGCACGACCTTGATGAGGTACTTCTTACGACGTCCCAAGTTGAGGACCTCAACCGTTCTTATGGCGTTGAGCGTCCGGGCTTCTATCCGCAAAAAGACATCTTGCTTCCGGTGGATGAGGAGGAACTCCGTGGTGAGTTGTCCGTTCGCTTTGACTGGATGAAAAAGAAGCTCAGCGAAGGCGAGTATCGTGGTGACGAGGGGCCAGACGCGTTTCACAGCCCGAAGTCGTACAGCTTCAATTCGGACTATCGAGTGGCACTCGAGGAAGTTCAGATTTACTGTGCGCCGACGACGGCTGGTTTTTTTGATTCGGACACTAGCAACGATCGCACAAACCGAAACCACTGCAGCAATATTCACGCGCAGGAACTTGTTCAGTTGATAGCGCCGTGGAGCGGAGACATGATCTTGGCCCGTACGGCAACCTCTTGGGGCTTTGTAAAAAAGACTGCACCGATGTCCAAGGCGATTGCACTAGGTGAGCTAGAAGCGCATGCGCTCGGCCCCTTTGCGATATTGAGTACAGATGTGAAGCGTTCGGGGGCATCGCTGCCAAGACACACGCGACTCCCGTACACCGACTCGACAAAGACTAGTGTCCGGGTAGCGACAGCAGGTGGATTTACGGATATCACGCTAAAAGCTGGTGAGCACAGGCCGACGAGTCGAGAACTGACACGCCGGGCTGTTCTCGGAGAAGTTCTCTCTTATCTCGGAACACCCTACGGTTTCGGTGGCGCAGATGGCGGAATCGATTGCTCACGGCTCATGCTCGACTTACTTGGATCGTTTGATGTCAAGTTGCCTCGTTTTAGTGGATGGCAAGCCAAGGCTGGCAGCTATTCCTTCGATGTGGCCGAGGTTGCGGACAAGACGAAGCAGGAGATTATTGACCAAGCTGCTGACTCGGGAATCGTAATTCTCCACATTCCCGGACATATTATGATGTATCTGGGAAGGGACGAGAGCGACGTGCCAATGGCAATTCACGCTCTCTCGTACTACCTGGAGCCTTGTGCGGAAGGTGGCAGCACTACGATGGTGGTCGGACGAGTTCAGGTCGGTGGGCTAGAACTCGGACGGGATACTCGCAAGACTGCACTTATCGAACGCATCACCAAGGTGACGGTTATCGGCAACGCTCCTAGCGAATCGGTTCGCTCTCTGGCCAAGCTCAGACCGGCGGCGCCCACGTCTAAGCCAAGTTCGAGAGAATGCAAGAAGCTTCCTTCAAAGGGGCTGTTTATTACTCCCCAAAAGCCGTTCCGAGGAAACCCTGTCCGAGTGATAGCCAGTACCCGAGATGCTATTGGTCCGGCAACCATTAGCTTCTTCGACTCCAAAGGTGTGCGTCATGATTCGATGACGATCGAGACAGGTGGGCCACCCAAGGGGTTCATTGGACAGCTTGACGAGCCCAAAGCGGGAAAATGGATGGCAGTTTGGGGCGATGGCACAACCCACTATGGCTGCACAACCTTCAAAGTCAGCAAAGGTTCTCCCCGCGGTGGGCGAACAGCAAAAGGCAGTGCGCCTTCGTCCGAGGAGGAAGAGGACCTTCGCCCGATTTGGTCGCTGAAACGCAAGTGGAGCCCGCGTTACGAAGATTTATATGCGCTCTTTAGCGAGCGACTCTTTGACTACCCAGCTGGCGACGACCGGACATGGCCGAACTTTCACTCGGTATTGCGTGACCCGGAACGCAATGTTCTCTTCAACTACTTTGGCAAAGACGAAGAGGGCGACATCAAACTCAAGCCTGATTGCGCGGATTTGCCCTACACCATAAGGGCCTACTTCGCCTGGAAACTCGGACTGCCTTTTGGCGTGCACGAATGCCGGCGTGCTAGAGAAGGGAAACCGCCGAAATGCAAGATGGTGGAAGGTAACTTGATGGCGCGCTCGAACTTCAAAGGCAAGGGTGATGTCGCCGTCTTCGCGGACTTTGTCAATCGCCATGTCCGGCGCAAGGTTCACTCTTCCAGTGGACGAACAGCACCTAACGCGGACTTGAGTGACTTCTACCCGGTTGAGCTAAAGCGCGAGAGCCTGCGTCCGGGAACGCTCTTCACCGACCCATACGGACACCTCTTGGTCGTTGTCGATTGGATTGAGCAGGGCAGCACGGGCTATGGAACGCTGGTGGGAGCTGACGCGCAACCCGACGGCACCATCGGTCGACGAAGGTTCTGGCAGGGCTCGTTTCTCTTTCGTCCAGAGACCGACAGTGGTGGAGCTGGCTTTAAGGCATTTCGGCCCTGGTACTTTGACCGAAAGACAAAAAGGCTAGCAACTCGGACAAATAAAGAACTGCGCCGTGACAAAACCGCTGTGTACTCCCGTGAGCAATACGAAGGCTCCGAGAGTGATTTCTACGACACTATGGAGTCGATTATCAATCCGCGCGCGCTCGATCCGAATGCCAAACTGACCTCGCTCGTCGACGCGCTCGAAGAACAAGTACTCCGGCGCGGGACCTCGGTTTTGACCGGAGAAGACTTCATGGCCTCGCGGAAGTTTAGGCCAATTGACATGCCCAAGGGGTCGAAGATTTTCCTCACCAGCGGTCCCTGGGAAGATTTCTCAACTCCTTCTCGAGACTGGCGTCTACTCATCGCGATTCACACGGTGGTCGACTTCCCCGCAGCGGTAAAGCGATCTCCTGCCCAGTATGGAGTGGAGGCAAGTGAAGTTGATGAGCGCGTTACTGCCCTACAGAGCCGTTTGGACGAAGAACTGAGCAAGCGAGAATTCAGCTACAAACGTTCGGACGGAAGTTCTTGGAAACTAACTCTCAAGGATTTGATCGACAGGCGAGTTGTCTTTGAAATGGCCTACAATCCCAATGATTGTCCGGAAATTCGCTGGGCTGCCGCCGAGGACTCGGACGAGATGTCGACTTGCTCACGGCACGCGCCCTCCAAGCAGCGACGCAAGATGCAGGAGTACCGTCCCTGGTTCTCGAACCGAAATCGCCCGGCTAGCTAGATAAACCAATTCTAGCCGCTGGGTGCTAAAGATCTTCCAGAGGCGGGCGACTGACTTATATGCATGATTCCGGTGACTGCAACGGAGGACGAAGGCGAGAGCTTCGCCGCGCATGTGCTAAACTCAGTCCTCCAGCAGAATAAGGTCGCCCTTACTGGGGTCATTTTTGTCAGTTGGATTTTTGTCTCGATGAGCTGGGAGTTTGGCAAGCACAGCATGCTAGTCGCCTGGGCAGGAGTCACTTCTGTGATGATTGTTGTCCGACTACTGCTGCACAAGAGTTGGCTGCGAAAGCGGGACGCTGGCTATCTCACCTCGATACAGGTTCTTAAGCGCTTCCAATATGGAGTTGCCGTGTCGGGTATACTCTGGGGCCTTATCGGTTCAGTCTTTTTTGTGTATTCTAGTCAGGTACACCAAGCCATGTCCGGCGTGTTGCTCACGGGGCTGTGTGCCGGAGTGGTTACCGCTTACAGCGCATCGAGGGGCGCGTCACTCGTGTTCATTTTTTCCTGTATTGTTCCCTTTAGGTTGTCTTGCCTGAGAACAGGCAATTGGGAACTGAGTCTCTTCGCACTAATTTATGTCGCGACGATCTCCCAAATGGCGATAATGATGGCCAAAGTAGTTGCTACAGCCTACCAAGGTCACACAGCACTAGAAGAGCAACGAAATGCTCTGCTTGCTGTACAGACGAAATTAGAGAATGCATTGGCGGCAAAAGGAGAATTTTTGGCGACGATGTCCCATGAGATACGCACACCCCTAAACGGAGTGATCGGTTTAACCGATCTGCTTCTCGATACTCCTCTAAGTGAGGTGCAAAATGAGTATGCACTAGACACCAAGGAATGTGGTGAGTCTCTTCTCGTTTTGGTGAACGATATTTTGGATCTGGCCAAGCTGGAGGCTGGCAAACTCATCATTGTTACGGCCCCCTTTGATACAGAGCGATGGTTAAAGTCTACGATGCAACTTTTTCGAACGGCGGCTTCGGACAGAGGGATAAATCTGACCTTGAAAGTGGGGTCATCGGTACCCCAAAGCCTAAATGGTGATAGCGCTCGACTGCGTCAGGTGCTTGTAAACCTAGTGGGCAATGCCCTGAAGTTCACCGATACGGGAGAGGTGGAAGTTTGTCTATCCTATGCAAACGAGGAGGATGATGCTCCTGTCTTTCGAATCGAGGTACGGGATACTGGC
>JAESTW010000844.1 GCA_016763395.1 Kofleriaceae bacterium | reverse complement strand
TTTTGATCCCTGCGTTCGAGCAATCGCATCAAGCGGCTACTCAACCGATCCCGTTATGTCCGAGTTTGGGGACTATGGGTTTATAGGTGTTTTACCCAAGCCGTACAATATACGGCAGCTTAGCATTGCGTTGCATAACGTATCATCCCTGATAGTGATTCGGGATTGATTGTCTATGTGTTTTTTGTGAAATAGGATGTCCGGTATTCACGCTTGTGCGCTTTCGATTGGAAACTCGGGCTCGGGCTGTCCGGATCTCAGCCCGAGATGACAACCCAAATCACAGCCCAAAAGGTCGCGTGCACTCGTTTTGAGAGTGCTAACGCAAGCTACGCCTTTTTGACGTATTCGTATTCGAAGGGCTGTCCATTGATGCCGCGGCGTGGAGGTGCGATCCAGTTGGCGATCTTACCAGGCTCGGTGCATGGTTTCATGATGCTCAATACGTAGATCTCATCCTCCTCTGATGACACAAAACTCGCCTTTTGAGCTTCCCATTCGACATCAGACAACATCTTACCAGAGGGGTCGAAGTGGTAATCGGAAAAGTTACCTATGTTGCGGTTGAAGCGAGAGCTGGGGAGACGGATCTCGAAGGAGATTCCAGCCTTAGAGATTATCTTATTCCACCTGTCGACGGCGCGTTGGCAGTCTGTAATGTAGTCTTCGCGAAGGTACTCATTCATTGCCGATCGCATTGCGATTTCTTTGGTGATAATTTTACCGCCTTCAACGAAGTCGATTTCTTTGAAACCCTCCATACACTGGTGGTCGTCATATTTCTTCTCTTTGTAACGGCCTTTTAAACCGGACGCGAAGGAATCAGCCGCATTGGATGAAGATTCACCGCCAAATAGGTCGAGACAGACGGAATACCACTGGTTGATGTACTTCTGTAGGGTTGGCAAATCGACGCCGCCCTGTGCCCGAGCATCGTCGTTCGGGTCTTTCTTCATAAGTTCACAGGTTCGTTCGATAATACGTCCGACGCCGGTCTCACCAACAAAGAGGTGGTGAGCTTCTTCGGTGAGCATAAAGCTACATGTCCGAGCAAGAGGATCGAAGGCACTTTCAGCTAGCGCGGCGAGTTGATACTTGCCATCGCGATCGGTGAACATGGCAAAGAGGAAGAAGCTCAGCCAATGATCGGTGGGCTCGTTGAAGGCGCCAAGGATTCGTGGCTTGTCTTCGTCTCCGGAACGTCGCATCAGGAGGTCCTCAGCCTCTTCACGGCCATCTCGTCCGAAGTAACGATGGAGGAGATAGACCATTGCCCACAGGTGACGGCCTTCTTCTACGTTTACCTGGAAGAGGTTACGCATATCGTATAAGGATGGCGCTGTGTCACCCAAGGCTCGTTGTTGCTCGACGGAGGCTGGCTCAGTGTCACCTTGGGTGACGATCAGACGGCGAAGAGCATTGCGGAATTCACCGGGAACCTCGTCCCAAACCGGTTTGCCCATATTGTCGCCAAAGCCGATTTTCTTGTCCGCAGTCTTGGGCTCTAGGAAAATTCCCCAACGGTAGTCGGGCATTTTGACATGACTGAAGTTGGCCCAACCGCCGCTCTCTACCGAGAGCGCAGTGCGCAAATATACGCTGTCCGCCTGATGGCCCACAGGACCCATTTCCTTCCACCAGTTGATGTAGTTCGGCTGCCATTTTTCGAGCGCGCGTTGCAATCGCTTATCGGTGCTGAGATCAACGTTGTTCGGGATTTTGTCGTTTAGAGCCATTCCAGCCATGTCATTGTCCTTCGAAAGGGGTAAAGCGTATGAGAAAAAATCTAAGCTAAGTAGGGTAGGAGGTGTGTGCAGCCAGCGTTAGCCAACCAACGCCGGGTTCCTAGGAATCTGGTGTTTTTCGTAGAAAACACCTTCTCCTAGTTGTTAGGGCCCGGAGGGCCCGTTAAATGGGGCTTTGCCCCAAAATGCTAGGAATTTGGTGTATTTCACACCACATTCCTAGGTTCGCTTCCAGTCAAAGTTGGGTCGCTCCGGTTGTCCGTAGAGTGTGATGGCACCCCGCTCACCGGTTGAGTTGGGTCGGGTGAAGATCCAGTTTTGCCAAGCAGAGAGTCGAGCGAAAATCTTGGTTTCCATCGTCTCTGGTCCGACAAAGCGCAGCGAAGCTTCCATACCCGTGAGCGCGTCCGGGGATAGTGAGGCCCGCTCTTCGATGGCGATTCGCAGCTCATCTTCAAAGTCGATTTCGTCGGCAACGATGGTCGGAATACCAAACTTGTCCGCTTCTACCGAGGCAATCATGCCCTCAGTTCCACGAGCAAGAGCAGCATCGATCATCTCTGGCGTGTGATAGAAGTGAAGTCGGAAGCGCGAGAGTCCATTGGAGGTTAGGTACTGGTCAGCATTGGCATCCGAGGTCCACACGCCGACTTTCTCGTCGTCGTCTTCGAGCATGTAGAATCGGTCTGCGCCCAGAGCGAGTTCTAGCAAGATTCCGGCAAAGCAGCTGTCTGCGTCTGCAACAGCGAAGAAGCTCCGGGCAGTCAAATCGTAGGAGCGAAGGGCTCGGGCTTGAAGAAGTTTAACCTCTCGCAAGAACCCGTTGTCTTGGTTGGCAAGTAGAGCCTTGTCCGCCGCAAGAACGTAGTCGGCGTTACCAGTGGTTTTGACCGTGAGTACACCAACTTCAGGCTCATTGAGGCGCAATTGCAAGAGTGCGTCGTGGAACTCTCGGAAGCAGCGCAGCGACCACAGATCGCTACCTTCGGCAACCATCGCGGCAGCATCTGTTGGTGGCGCTTCGCTCGGTGCGCGAACGGTGATAACCCCTGTACGAGCTTCTCTATCGAGCTCAACGCTCACGTATTTGTAGGTGTAGGTGTTATTCTCAATGGTCGAATCCAGAGGCTTGAGCGCAACCGATGGGCCTCGTACGGCGTCTTTGACCTGCTCAGCGAGCATGTCTTCGCGTCCCTTGATGCCCTCGGCAAACTTGCTCTTGGTGAATATCGCATCCACAAGTCCCCACTCGACGGCGCGCTTGCCTTTGATGCCCTCAGCGAGAGTGCAAAAGACGTCCGCTCGGTCACGCCGGACATGACGCTTGTCGACAAGCCTGGTTAGGCCGCCGGTTCCTGGCAGTACGGCCAAGAGAGGTGTTTCAGGAAAGGAGACTGTCGAGTTGCCGTCATCGACAAGCACGATGTCGTCACAGGCCAGCGCGAGTTCGTATCCACCACCCGCTGTGGCGCCATTGCAAGCTGCCAAGAATCGAATACCACTGTTCTTCGAGGCTTCCTCGATGAAGAGTCTGGTCTCGTTGGTGAACTTACAGAAGTTGATTTTAAAAGTGTGTGACGAGAGTCCAAGCATGTAGATGTTGGCGCCAGAACAGAAGCAACGATCCACTTCGGAAGTAATCGTGACTACCTTAACGTTTGGATGCTCAAATCGGATTCGAGTAATCGCGTCGGCGAGTTCAATATCGACGCCCAGGTCATACGAGTTGAGTTTGAGCTCGTAGCCGGGTTTTAGAGGGAATTCTGGGTCCACTTGCATGACCAAGCGTGCTCGCTCGTCGTTGATTTCCAGTTTCCAGTGATTGTAGCGATCGGGATGAGTCTCAAATCTGATTGGATCCATAAACTGGGTGATACAGGATCTGGCGGGCAGACAGCAAGCATTTTATTGCTAGACTTTCTACTTTTGTTGCAATATAGTGCATTCACCTATGCGACATCAGGCAATGCTTCAGATCGTCGGCGCCAGAGTGCGGGCTAGACGCGAGAGTAAGAAACTTTCTCGGCGTGAGTTGTCAACGATGTCGGGTGTGTCTGAGCGATTTTTAGCTCAGTTGGAAGGCGGCAAGGGCAATATCTCGCTGAGCCGTCTCGCTGATGTTGCGGGCGCCCTACATACGACTCCGGGGGATTTGTTGGCTGGGGCGTCGACCGGACAACAAAGGCAGGTCATCGCCTTGCTAGGAGTTCGCGGTGCAGGAAAATCAACAATTGGTAGGCATTTGGCCAATCGGCGCTGTGTTGATTTTGTCGAAGTAGATGGGCTTATCGAGAGAGCGGCCGGGCTCGGACTTGCCCAGATCTTCGAAATGCACGGAGAAGGCTACTACCGGCGCTTGGAAGAAGAGGTGCTTTCCCGGATTCTCAGCGAGAACAAACCTGCCGTCATCGCAACCGGTGGATCGATTGTGAATCACCAAGACAATTTCTCAATGCTTCGTAGCGCGACATGTACGGTCTGGCTGCGGGCCAAAGCGCAGGACCACTGGGACCGAGTAATCGAGCAAGGTGATGAGCGCCCTATGGCTGAGAACCCCCACGCTTATGCGGAGCTCAAAGCATTGTTGGCAGAGCGCGAGTCGCTCTATGCGAGTTCAAATTTTGTTATCGAGACTAGCGGCCAGAGTATCGACGAGGTTGTGGCAGCAGTGTCTTTGGCCGTCGGCTAAGGTTGTATAGATCGGCTGCTGATACGTGCTACTCTGTTATCGTGAAGTGGCAACAGATATTGACGGGAGCTTGCGTCAGTACTCTTTGTGCTTGTTCGCTACTCTTCACACCAGTGGATGAGAGGGGAAGAGACAACGATATAGAGGCGAGAGTTGATGCCAGTGGGCCAGCTGATGCCAATAGTTTTTTCTCTTGTGGACCAAACATTCACGGAGTGATTGGGCTCTTTTCGCTCACAACCGATGACGGTGCTGTCATGGGAAATTCAATTGCCGGCCCGGACGGGAAGTTCTTTGATACTGCGGGAATGACTACATCCCCTATGGTTGTTGACATGGAAATATGTGGCCCAGCGTTAGCCCTGGGCAGTCAGGCGGCTTCTTTTGCAGAATTGGATAGTGATGCGTTCACAGACGCTCGCTCTGTAGATTTTTGGTTTCAACCCGGCACCGTACAAGCGGAAGCGTATGCAATAGAAGGCTTGCTAACCAAGGACACCTTACTGGGTATGGATGGAGATTTTGGGCTCTATATTGTGCGGAACACTGACAATGAGTATCAGTTGGTTGCCCAGAGGCAGGTTGGCTCTGAGTTGAATGTCAATTGTAGTGCACCAGGGATAACTCGGGCCGAGTGGCATCACGTTGCGGTTTCTTTCACCGATACTGGGGTTGATACTGTGTTCCTGGACGGCGCGAAATTGGCTGGAACCATTCTATCGCCGGACGCACCTGTTGTTGGTGATATTGCATGCGCATCGTCACAACTCGTTGGAGTAAGGCCTACTGAAAATTCTCAGCCGTGGCACTGGGGCTCTGGACCGTCTATTACTGACAGTGAGAAAAATACCAACTTTTCCGGTCTAATAGATGAGCTTCGTTTTCGCGATGCGGAAATGAGTGAAGGCCAGGCGCTGAATTTCTATGAAACCGGTATTAGCGGTCTTTCTAACCGGTAGGCTATAACCAACTGCTAGCGTTTGCGCCCGACCAAGACATAGCTCTGCGAGAAATTCTCAATCATCTCGCCGCCGTCGGTAACCATCCATTGCGTTGCCAGTTTGCGCGGAACTCGGACCTTGTCGACTGGCCGATGCGTGCCAAAGACTCTATCCCATACTCTGGAGGTGACGCCGTGGCACTGCCTGGCATCGGTGAAATGATGAGATAGGTGGTGTTTGCGCACCATTTTTCCGTACCAGTTGCGCGGCGCATGGGTGTGAATACGGCGGTGTAGCCACTCGTAGAATCCGTAGCTGAGGCCAAACCCTGAGGCGTAGCTGAGGGCGATAGCAAAGCCCAAGAGTGCTTGTCCGACACCAACAATAGTTAGTACACAGGCTAGACCAAAGAGGGCTTTTTGCCAAGTGGGGGCAAAGTAGCCTGGGTCTGTGTGATGCGCTAGGTGCTCCCGTGAAAAATGATTGCGCCCTTTGCAGGCGTGTCCGAGAAACCTATGCATGCAATATTCTGTGAAACTCCAGGTTGCGAGTCCGGCGAGTGCTGCAATGGAGAATGAGAGTGCTGTGTTCATAAGGCCTCTATAATTTGGAGTGGGTTGGGCTCAGTGCACAAACTCGGGAGGCGTCAGCGCCCCATCCGATAAGTAGAGCGCTTGTCAAAGCGTGTCCGATAGTTGTGGAATCAAAAAATACTGGGTCTACTCGTGCGAGTTTGTCTAGAGTCGTGACTCCTTGCAGTGACGACCAGAAGACCAAGGCTCGTTGCTTTGGCTCACCCGCAACAAGCGCG
>JAESTW010000843.1 GCA_016763395.1 Kofleriaceae bacterium | reverse complement strand
GGGCATCAACTACGGCGACATGGGGCGGGTACAAGTAAAATACATATTGCCAATGGCAGAAGTTGTGTTTGGGTTCTACGACAGGCTCAAAACCTTGAGTCGTGGCTATGCATCGCTAGAGTACGAACCTTACGAGTACATGCAAAGTGATCTAGTCAGAGTTGACATGCTGATCAATGGTGAGCGTGTGGATGCCCTAAGTGTTATTTGCCATAAGTCTGTGGCGCAGCGTCGCGGACATGACCTCTGTGTAAAGATGAAAGAGGTTATTCATCGGCAGATGTTCCAAGTGGCAATCCAAGCCTCGATCGGCAGCCGGGTTATTTCTCGGACAACAGTTAAGGCATTGCGGAAAGATGTGACCGCCAAGTGTTACGGCGGTGATATCTCTCGAAAGCGAAAGCTCTTGGAGAAGCAGAAGGCAGGCAAGAAGCGTATGAAGGCCATTGGCTCAGTTGAACTTCCACAAGAGGCTTTCCTAACAATCCTGCAGGTCGATTAGATGGCGACGAGTGCACGCAAAGGGGACCGCCGTGTCCGCAAAGAGGCCAAAGGTCTAGTGCGGACGGCTCGTCGGGGCATGCACTCGCGGGCATTTGAGATCTCCAAAGAGACACGCACTGAGGTGTTGGCGTCCGCCCGAAGACTTGAAGACGCGTTGGCTAAGGATGACGAGGCGTCCAATGGGAACATTCGCAACGGATTGAGCGAGTTGGACATTCTCGTAGAACGGCATTTGCCTCAAGTTGGCAAGAGCACGACCAGGGAGTACGCAGAATCCATCGGTATCGCGCTTTTCTTTGCTCTCATGTTGCGAGCTTTTGTCGTCGAGGCTTTCAAAATCCCCTCAGCATCAATGATTCCCACATTGGAAATCGGCGATCACATTTTTGTAAACAAGTTTTTGTACGGCATCCGCTTGCCCTACACCACCACGCGTTTCTTCGAGTTCCGCAAGCCCAAGCGCGGTGAGGTCATTGTCTTTATGTACCCGTGTGATGAAGAAAAAGATTTCATTAAACGAGTGGTCGCAGTCGCTGGAGATACGGTTGAAGTGCGGTGCAGCAAGCTCTATGTCAACGGTGAGTTGGTGGTACCGGAACTCAGCCCTCAGGAGTGCCAGTATTGGGACTTAGACGCCGATAAACGTTGGATAGAAGAGAGCTGTAGCCTCTATTCCGAAACTGTTGAAGGAGAAACGTACAACACGATATTCTCTGCCGCTCGCCCTCAGGACGATGATGAGCGCCGAAGCAATCCACTTGGAAGCTACTCCAGGATGAGTGATATCCACGATTTCCCGACACACTCGATGCCCTCGTGCCGGGACACGGAGGACCGGGAGCGCCGCGACAGGGATGTGATTGACGCCGCCACCGGACAAATTGTCGAACTCACTCCGCCGGACAAGGTATGCGCACCCCGGCGCCACTTTGTAATTCCACCAGAGCACCTATTTGTGATGGGAGACAATCGCGACAACTCCAGTGACTCTCGCGTCTGGGGCCCCGTTCCGGTCAAGAACGTCAAAGGCAAGGCATTGTTTATTTGGCGGTCGACCAAGGGCAGTACGGAATGGGACCGCATCGGGAAGCTAGTGCATTAGTGAGTTGTATCCATTAGATGGACACAACTCCCTAAACACTCGCTTTGCTAGTGTTTCTGTTACGCGGCGTTGCCGCTTGTTTCTGGTGTTCCACACCAGTTTTTTCGTGAGTTGTATCCCTTCGATGGATACAACTCCCTAAACACTCGCTTTGCTAGTGTTTCTGTTACGCGGCGTTGATGTCCGCGCTGGCTATTTTTTTTGCGCGATTTTTAGTTTTTGCAGACTCGCGGCAATGGCTAGATTGATTGCAAACTCAGCGGCGTCTTCTCGGGCGAATCGCTTATCTTTGTCTCGAACTTTTTTTCCGACTTCAATGGCAATCGTTGCGCTGCCGTCGCCAGTGAAGGCCATCGTTCGAAAGGGTAGGGTCTCGCCAAACATGTGAATCTGTATCTTGGCGGAGATTAGTTTTCCAGCAACCCTGGGATTATCTTTGATATCCATCTCCAATTGTTTCACTTCAAGCGTGACTCGAAAGGGGCGCATTCGGTGTTTCTTCATGTACTTGCGGAAGGGCTTATTGCCTCGGCGGTCAGTAACGCTGGCATCCATCGACGGAGCATCCTTAGGTATCTGGGGCAATAACTGCGGCTGCTTGGACATGAGTGCATCGAATTTACTGCGTATAAGCGCCTCCAGTCCCGGAGGCGAATTTTTAGGGATATCGACCTGAGCGAGCTGAAATATGAGTATTTCCGGGCCTCTCTTGGATTTGGCCGTGGCCGCGTCAGGACGCACTCCGAGGACTGTCAAGGACAGCGATACGATGAGGATGGATAGTTGACGGACTCGCATGGTGGTAATTCTGCACAATCCTGACGAAAGAAGCGAGAAAACATTCAACGTCTTGGCACTGGTTTTCTTGACCAAGTTTCGCATGGTTAGTAACGTTTCGGCTAGTTAGGGGCGCATCGCAATTGCGTCGGAAAAGGGCTCTATGTTTGCCATTACATTGACTGAAAAAGGCGGAGAACAACGCCGCCTTGATTTTGACAAAACGGAAATAAAAATTGGGCGCGTCCAAGGAAACGACGTCGTGTTGCCCAAGGGAAACGTGTCAAAACAACACGCCCGTATTGTTCTTAAAGACGGAAAATTTATCATCGTCGATCTTAAGAGCACCAACGGTACCTATGTGAATGGGCGGAAGATCACTAGTCCGTTGGTCGTTAAGGGCAGTGACAAAATTTACATCGGAGATTTCATTCTTGGAATCTTGGACGCGGGTGGGGCTGCTGAACCTGCACCACCGGCGCGAGTTTCTGCGCCGACTGCACCACCTCCGATGAGTGCACCGTCGCCGACCGCACCTCCTCCGATGAGTGCGCCCATGAGTGCACCAAGACCCTCGCCAACTGCACCTCCTCCAATGGCCGCCCCGAGTGCACCACCTCCGATGAGTGCCCCGCTTGCATCACCGAGCGCGCCTCCTCCAATGAGTGCTCCACCGATTGCACCTCCTCCGATGGCCGCGCCGATTGCGCCTCCTCCGATGGCCGCACCTTTGTCCGCGCCTCCGCCTGCAGCACCGGTCGCTTCGCCTGCGGCACCACCCCCGGCGCTCGCTCCTCCCGCTCCTCTTGCCACTCCTCCGACCGCACAGTTGAGTAGTCCGGTTGCCAATCCGCTTGCTTCACCAACCGCACCACCACCGATGTCCGCGGCACCGGCGCCGGCTCCGCGTCCGGTTGAAAAACTAGCTCCACCTGTATTAGCCAATCCGGTGTCTACTGGTCCATCGCCTCTGCCTCCTGTAAACGGCGCAGGCGCATCAGCAGGGGCATCTAAACCGAGGTTGGTGGGAGCGGGGGCAGGGCCATCGAAACTTGCTTCCGTGGG
>JAESTW010000842.1 GCA_016763395.1 Kofleriaceae bacterium | reverse complement strand
GAAACCACGAGGCAACGATTTTCATCCCCACTGGGTAGACGCCCGCTAGTGTCAGGCCGGTCGCAAAGCGGAAGCAACAGGCAACCAGGAAACTATCGCTCAGGTAGGCAAAGCCAAGATTGAAGAACCCGCCGCCGCAAGCGGAAATCACGAAGACCCACCTGGGAGAATACTGATCTGCTAGATTGGTGAGTGAGTAGGCTAGGGTGCCGACGAGAAACCCTAGTTGCGTGGCAATGGTCAACCACACAACTTCCGTACTCGTTAGCTGCCATCGGACTTTGAGAGCTTCGGCCACAGCACTTCCCGCGGGCCACGGCGCCGTTGCCAGCAGGACCGCAAGACTGAGCACGACAAGAGTTCTGGACGCGGACGGGGATTTGTTCATGGCTGTGACTACTGCTGGTTTCATCCTGTACGCTTGCGCTGTCGCCGGCTCGCTTTCGTCCTCATTGGTGTCAACCTATGGTTGGCTCGCAGGTACTGAGTAACGCAGCGAAGGTACGCATCCTAGCATCCTAGGAGGGCGGTTTGCGCACCGGTCGCTTGCCAATAAGCATATTGCGCTCCGAGATTGGCCGTACGCTGCCATTTTTGATTCGGCTAGAGGTGCTAAGAATAGTTCTGGTTTTTCTGTTTGCCGCATTGCTCATCCCGGTTCGAAACATCCCAATACCGTTCTGGAACACATACTGTATTCCAATCTGGGTTCTCACTGCCAATGCCGGTATTTTGAACTCACGAAGTACTTGGCACGGACTTTGATTAGATAGACTCGCATGACAAGCCGAATTCTTGTAACTGGCGCTGGCGGACCTGCCGCTATTACCTTTCTCAAAGCAACTAAGGACCTTCCGATTGAAGTCCACATGGCGGACATGGATCCTCTAGCAGCTGGACTGTACTTGGTGCCTAAATCACAGCGAGCGCTTCTTCCTGCTGGTGCTGCACCAGACTTTGTCGATTGCATGTTGGCGACCTGCCGTGCCCGGAACATCGAAGTTTTGGTCCCCACCGTTGATACCGAACTTCTCGCACTTGCCACGCATCGCGACCGTTTTGAGCACTACGGAATACAGCTACTCCTCGCCTCTTACGACACACTAGAGCTTTGTTTGGACAAGTGGGCGCTGCTGCAACGATGCTGGGGCCATGTTTTGATTCCTAAAAGTGCAATTTTTGATCACGCCTTCACCCCCGTGGGATGGAATTTCCCTCTGATCGTAAAACCGAGAAGGGGCAGCGGATCTCGGGATATTCACCTCGTGCAGAACCAGCCGGAACTAGAACGCTTGCTTCGCGGTGAAGACTGGCTCGTCCAAGAATTCCTTTGCGGAAAAGAGTATTCCGTCGACGTCATTGCCAACGCAAAAGGGGAGGTTTTAGCGGCGGTTCCCAGAGAGCGAACGAAAATTGACTCGGGTGTAGCGGTCGCCTCGCACACAGTAAACGACCCAATTCTCATCAATGCGGCCTAAACCGTTGCCCGCCTTATTGGCCTCAAACACGTAGCAAACGTACAGTTCCGACTCGATGAGAATGGCACACCAGGTCTACTGGAGGTCAATTGTCGCTTCCCTGGAACCATGACTCTCACTGTTGCAGCAGGAATCAACATGCCCGCTTTGAGCCTGATGGAGTTCTTCGGAAAGAACATCGAACCAAGAGAACTCATCTTTCGAGAAATCGCGGTCGTGCGATACTTGGAAGAAATCTACCTAGACATCGACGACATGCAATCGGTTCCGATGTCGGTACCTGCTGCAGCCTAGCCAGGTACGCATGATCTCCGTCCTCTCTGTGTTGTGTACGATCTGTGTTCTTCTTGCGACCATTCCTGTTCTCGCGGGTCTCTACCAGTACCTGCTCGTAGGCTTCTCGGTACTCGCTACACACCTGGAACACGTCACCCCCAACTATCCTCGAATAAGTATCCTAGTACCTGCTTGGAACGAGGACGCTGTCGTTGGCGTCACCATCGACAGGCTCATGAAACTCTCCTATCCCGCCGATCGGTTGCGAGTCTATGTAATCGATGACGCTTCCACAGATCAGACTCCCGAAATCGTCATCGCAAAGTCCAAGCAATATCCGGACAGGGTCATTCACATTCGCCGTGTTGCCGGCGGAGAGGGCAAGGCGCACACACTCAACTACGGCCTCAACATTCTTTGGCGCAGCGAATGGACTGAAGCGATTCTCATCATGGATGCAGATGTGATCTACACCCAAGACAGTCTAGCCAAGATGAGTCGCCATCTCTCGGACCCAGACGTCGGCGCAGTCACGGCGTACATCAAGGAAGGCAGCGCAAAACCCAACCTGGTGCAGCGTTATGTAGGTTTTGAGTACATCACAGCCACCGGAGCATCTCGGCGCGCACAGAACGTTTTGGGCTTTCTGGCGTGTCTATCGGGCGGTGCGCAACTTCACAGCCGAGAAAACCTATTGGCCATCGGTGGCAAGATCTTCAGCAATACACTTGCAGAAGATACCTTCACTACCTTTCGCACTCAACTTCGAGGTCGCAAGGCGATCTTCGAGCCCAATGCGATCGTCTATGCCGAAGAGCCCGATGACCTCGATGGGCTCTGGAAGCAACGATTGCGCTGGGCACGAGGCAACGTGCAGATCACACGAGTCTTCCGCCGCTTATGGTTCAACCGCGACGTACATCCTGCCATGGGATCGTTCTCAATGGGCATCCTGTGGTTTTCGATCTTTCTCATGCCGGTCTTTCAAATTCTGGCGGCTGTCTCGCTCATTACTCTTTACTTCCTAAACCCACCCTTGGCATGGACGCTTTTCAGTGGCTTTTGGATTCTCGCCGCGGTGGTCTATGTGATAGTCACGGGCGCTTCGTTCGTCGTGGATCCAGAATCGGGCCGCCGAACCTGGGTAGAAGGCCTCATGTTTCCCGGTGTCATATCCCTTGGAATCATCGTCTACTCCCTCTATCCGCCCCTCTTTACGCCCTTTCTCGCGATTATCCCGGACGACGATACGATTGTGGGAACAAGTTTGCGCGTCTTCATCTACGCCTGGATTGCCCTGGGAATGGCGGTCTCGTGGAGTGCCAAACAACTTGAGATCCATGGTGGAAAACTCGGTAAGTGGCTCGCGCCTTATGTTCTGCAAGTTGGTGGATATGGCCCTTTTCTCTGCGCTGTTACCTTTGCTTCGTACATCAAAGAACTACTCGGCGCAGAAATGAAATGGGACAAAACCGTCAAGACCGGCAAGGTCGCATGAGCCAAGGACCTTGGTCTCTTTTGGGACTGCCGGCGTTCCGAATTGGGACGGCACAAGGGGCACTAAGACAATTACTCAACTATTTCATCGTCCTATCGCCATTTTGAGCAATGGCACAACTCTGGCAATCCCTATCTTCAAGGTGCAACGGAGCATCTTTAGCGAAAGGACAGAAGATGATACGGCTCGACGAGGACATGCATGTACACTCGACATTTTCCGACGGAAAAAACACACTGCTTGAGAATTTGAGGGTAGCAGAAAAACTCGGACTGCGAAGGCTGGGTTGCGTTGACCATGTACGAGAAGATACGACCTGGCTCCCGCTATTCATTTATGCGATAGAGAACCTCCGGACAATCTCCTCACTTGAAATCCTCGCTTGTGTAGAAGCCAAAATCCTAGATGCAGACGGCAGACTCGACGTGCCCAATGATCTGTCGGGTGTTGACTGGATTTACGCTGCCGATCACCAGCTGCCTTTAGGAGATCGATGCTACACCCCCAGAGAAATTCGTACAGCGATGGAGCAAGGCGAACTCCACAAAAGCGACGTCATTGCAACACTTTTGCGGGCCACGCGTGGAGCCATAGAATCGTATCCACGGGTTGTTATTGCGCATCTCTTCAGTATTTTGCCTAAGTTACGCATATCCGAAGAGGATGTGCCCCTCAGACACATTGAGGAGCTTGCCCGCATCGCAAAAAACAACGGCGCCTGTATCGAAATCGATGAACGCTGGAGATGCCCTTCTCTTCGCACAATTCGAGTTTTTCAACGCGCTGGAGTTCCTGTTTGGGCGAGTACAGACAGCCATAGACGCGAGAAAATCGGACAGTATACCTATGCCCGAGGGATTGCCGAGAGCAAGGAAAGAGCGTGATTCGAGTCTTCAAAACGGGAGTTCTTGCAGCACTTCTCCTTTGTCTATGGGCCACCGATGGGGCCGCAGAGAGCAACTTGGATACGGTTCGCGAACATCTAGCCAAGCAAGAGTCCGATAGGGCGTACCCGCTTTTGGTAAGGCTTGTTGGCACCCATACTTCTGAAAGTGATGCATACCTATACCTCGGGGTGTTGGAGCGTGGCCGAGGAAAACTCGATCGCGCCATCGAAGTATTCGAGCGAGGTGTTTCTCAAGGCAGCACCGATGCGGGCCTCTTGAGCGAGCTCGCCATAAGCTACGCATGGAGAAAGCAGTTTCGCGAGTCCCTTGCGACGTACGGGAGGATTCTTCGCCGTTCTCCTAAGCACCGAGGGGCGTTGCTGGGAAGGGCTCGCGTCTTGGCTTGGACCGGCCAGAACTCCAAAGCGACAGCAATTTACAAGTGGGTCTTGCGAGAGAACCCAAAGGACCTGGAAGCTATGCGTGGACTTGCCTTTGTCCATAGGAGCCTTCTAGAACTCAACGCTGCAAAAGCTCTGTATCGCAAAATACTCAGTGAGTCCCCAGAGGATTCGGAGTCCTTGGCGGGCCTACGTAGCATAGAGCAAACCACACGTTTGAGTCTCGAGCTAGCTCTCGGCGCGGCCAAAGACGCAAGCGGCGCCGTCTCTCCTTCCGGGAGCGCGATGGTCGTGTATCGTTACGACGACAAGACCAAACTTCGCGCTCAATGGCAGTCCGCGTCCTCCCCCTTGTACGGAGCCTCGTCCGCCAACAGTATCGAGGCGAATCAGCATCTTGCGAGCATCGGAGTTTCTCGCAAGATGGGGCCAAAGACCTCTCTCGGACTCGGGTGCCAGCTTCGCATGGGGGACCAAGGCAGTGTTCACTCGCTACCAATGACGTTCAACCGTACGCTCACGACTCTGTGGAGTCTCGATTTGGGACTGCGTCCGGGACTCTCGACATCAGGCAACGAAGAACTTCTCGTTCGGACCGGGTTGCAATACACCATTAACAGCCGCCTATACCTCATGGCACAGCTATTTCAAAATTGGTCCGCTAGCGACGGACCATCGCGCACCATCGTTGGAAGTATTGGCACGTCACCGACAAAAGGGCTTTCACTCCGGGCCAGTGCCGCAAAGGGAACACTGAGTATCGGTGACTACACCGGCATCTCTCTTGCGATACAACTGAATACTTCCCACAGCCAACAAGTCTTTCTCCGTGGCGAATCAACACTTGAGCCCTTTCGTCGGCAGAGCCTCATCGCAGGCGTCGGCAGGTCCTTTTAAATGATTGTCGCACTTCTCATCGCGCTTGGAATCGCTGGCGCAGCCAATACGGCGCCGATCGTTCATACGCCCTTCGATCGCCCCATTGTGCTCTCAGGAAGGAGCAGTTCTGTGGCGACCAATATCACGGTTGATTCGGACAAAGGTGATATTGTACTGAATTTGGTGTGGAGTACATCGGACATTGTTGACCGTGAAAACTCTCTCATTACGATTCTGTTGGACCAACAACCCATTCGCACATCACGCCTCAATGTAGGGGAAAAAAACGTGAACCAACGATGGAGGATTTCCCTCGGGAAACTCGAGCCTGGACCTCACCAAATCACACTCAAAACCCACTTGGAAGTAGCGGGCGACCCATGTCTGAATCGTTTTGCCAATGAAGCTTGGTTTCGCATCGAATCCAAAACCAGCATTGAACTGCCAGCAAAAACCGGGAAGGTCACAGAGACCGGACTCAGAGAATTCCCCAGCCTATGGCAAGGAAACGACCGTCT
>JAESTW010000841.1 GCA_016763395.1 Kofleriaceae bacterium | reverse complement strand
GCTTTGACGTACAAGCCGAAATGCCCAAGCGCGAACAAGTCGCCTAGCCTCCGACCGCTGGCTGCGTTCACCCGTGGATTCGATGTGCTCAAACGAAGCGTCGTACGGCCGGCAACACAAGCTCAGTTCAAATGTGGCCGGCTGCCCCAACCATGACTAGTACTTCAGTCACCAGAGGGACTCAATGCCCCCTCGCCACGGCCGATTTTGCCTGAATATTCAGCTATTTACTGATCTTCGAGATTCATCACGCGAATACTAGCGTTGGCACTGCTGTTGCACGTAGGGTGAAGTATGACAACCACGAAGTTTGCCCTCGTCCTCGCACTCACCCTCCTTGGCGGTGCCTGCGCCGAGCCTGATGCTAATGACAACCTTGGCGATGATGACAAAGGAGATCATGCCATCAAAGCTCGCAAAGTTTTGATCATGCCAATCAATAATCAGCCATCCAATTCCCCATCAGACTTCGGCTCAGATGACAATTGCTTCTACGACAATGCCCTCATACTCCGCGACTGGTATCGAGATGAGAAAGACGCTGAAGTCACCTTCCTCTCTGTCAACACTCCTGACTTCGCGCTCGCGAAAATGAAAGAGCTTGAGGCGGCAGACGCACTCTTCGACCGTATCATTATCTTGGGTCATGGCTCAGGCAACGGTCCCGGCTTCTGTTGCGACTACTTGCCACAACCTGGCAATGACTTTCCCAGTCAGGACGACAGGTACGGCCAGGAAAACATCGACTACATGCAAGACTTCTACGGAACCATGGGGCAAATCACCGACCCCGCTGGTTGGATCTATGTTGGTGCTTGCAACCCTGGCATCGAGACCACCTTTGAAGGCTTCGACAACTTTCTCCAAGCGATGTCTTGTATCAGTGGCCGGACAACTCTTGGTACCGCCACAAAGACCGCTTGTTGGGATGTTACCGATCGACTCAAACGGCTTGACGGTGGAGATCACGTAGGTGTTGGCGACTTCTCGCGAGCTCTAGTTGAGGTCAATGCCTGTGATGTTGTGAACAACGGAAACCAGCTCACCTGCGCTGCTCTTGAAGAGGGAGTGGATTGCTCAACTCCTTCGATCGACAATTCATGGGGAACATGCGATGGCGTTGACGGCGTCAATGGCCAGTGTCAAGACACAGATGTTGAGACTTGTGGTGTGCCAACGTTGACCGGACATTGTCCAGGCCCAGCACCCATTCAGTGTTGCCCTAGCTAATTCGACTACTGCTAATCGACTACACTACGTGAACATGGCAGCCGGCTTCGACGATCGTGTCCGGCGCTACGTTTCCGGCTTCCTCACAGAAATGATGAGCGCTCGATTTGGGGCGTGGTAGGCGTCATCGCCGGAACGCTGTGCACGACTACAGCTCTGGCCGTCGCTATCGACAATCCAGGCAAAGAATCCTCTGCGTTGACGACATCGTTGCTCTGTCTAGGAGTGACACTGGCTGGCGCCGGAGTGGCGATTTCCGCAGTTCCCTACCAGTACGACGCCATCAATCTCTTCAACGACGCCTATCCACCGACTGGGCCCGTGTATCTTCCCGGACAAGCTCCATCCTCGGCTGGACGCTACTAACTTAGCCTGAGTACTGGTACAGTGCCGCCTCATGAAGCCTCGAGTTCTTATGCTCACCGAACGATTCCCTCCTGACATCGGAGGCTTGGCTCGAAGTGGTGCCCGCACCGCTGGTGCCTTGGTTGCACTGGGTGCTGAGGTCGATGTTCTTGCCTGGACACGCAGCTTGCCTCCCGGAGCTATGGAGACCGTGGAGGCAGGCACAGTCGCCGACTCCGCGAAGGGAGCCACCCTGCACCGATTGGGGCTCTTCGCCAACTGGGACTTGTCGATGCAACACACTCTCAACGTGCTTGAGTGGCTGCACAAAGACCGGGATTTCGAGATGACGTGGGGCCACTATCTGTATCCAGCTGGCTTCTTGGCGGTGATGTTCGCGGCTTCCGTAGATATCCCCTCCACCGTGAGCGCTCGCGGCAACGACATTGATCAGATGATGTTTCCGCCGGGAGACTTTGGCCGATTGATGTGGACCCTAGAGCGCGCCACCGCACGTACCGCCGTGTCCCATGACTTGAGTCGCAAGATGGACCTCTTGCTGGGCCGCGATGCAGAGGCCTTTGTGGTGCCAAACTCGGTTAACATGGACGTGTTTAGCCCCGGACAGCCCGATGCAAGCCTACGAACATCTCTGAGCATCGGTGACGACGAAGCAATCCTCGGCTTCAGCGGCGAACTGCGCCACAAGAAGGGGTTTCCCTTTCTATTGGATGCACTCACCACCGTTCGAGAAGAGCGGCCAGCCTGCTTGCTCGTCATCGGCGAAGTACGTGCTCGTGAACAAGCCCACCTGGCCGCCTACCGCGCCGCATGCCCAGAAGATGCAGCACGCATTATTGTCACCGGACGGATTGACGAGCCCGAGGAGGTCGCCCGCCATCTGCGCCTGTGTGACGTAGTCCTGCAACCTTCGGTTTGGGATGGGCTGCCCAATGCGGTGCTCGAGGCCATGTCTTGCGAGCGAGTGGTATTGGCCAGCAACGCCGGCGGAATACCGGACGCTATCGTACATCACGAGAGCGGCTTTTTGATCGACAAGGCCATGCTCAACAAGCTCGGTATCGCAACCATTGAGGCGTTAGACTTGCCTACAGCGGACCGGCGCAAGATGGAGATAGCGGCCAGGCGACGAATCGAGACTTGCTTTCAAGCAGGGGTTGAGGCTGCTGCACTGACCGCTGTCTTAGAGCGCCTGTTGCCCGAGAGCTGAAGAGCTGACTGTCCGACGGTTCTTTGCCCCAGCATGTCGCGCACGACAATGCCCTATATCAGAGCCCGCTATTTCGGATTAGTCCGGAATTACTACACTATTTCCTAGACAGCTTGGGCCTCTACCGCAATGATCAGAGTATGAACAAAGTCAGCATAGGCCTGGTCCTCGGATTTGCTATCTCCTTCGCTGCCTGCGGCAAGGACACGAACTCGACAAACGAGTCGTCGGCCAAAACAGATGATAAGAAGCCCACGGAGGCGAAAACACCGGTCGACAAAAAAGCCCCTGAGGTGGTAGCGGAGAGAGCGGTTGCAGCACCGCCCGAAGCCACAGCTGTTCGCAAGCTCGATGTTTGGGCCCACCAGATCGTCGTTCCGGAGAGCTGGAAAGGCAAGCAACTCAGCGACAAGGTTTACAAGATGGATATCAAGAGCGTGAGAATCAACGGTGTGTTGACGGCGCCAACCTTGGCCATAATGAAATATCCTACGGTGGCGATGCCGCAGAGCTTGGACGAGGCGGCCAAATGTAAGGGTGGCAAGCTAATCGAGAAAGAAGAACTCGAAGGCAAGCGCTACTATGTTGCCTGCAGCAATACTTTCGGCGCTCAAACCATGACATCTGTTGAAGTGACAATTCCGCTGAAAGACGGTGGCTTGGTCTGCACCACCATGGGACTCGATATTGCGGTAATGAAAGCAGCCTGCCAAAGCCTCCGCGCAATATAGTTCGCGTTTTCTCTAGAGGGTGAAAGTTCTCGAAAGTTCTTCTTGTAGTAGCGCTCAGTGCTTCTTACCCTGGGCCCATGTTCCCCCCACGCCGTGCACTAGCAGCCTCTCTCCTCCTGGCCGGTGGCCTCTTCGCCGGATGTGGATCCAATTCGTCGGCTGGTCCCGATTCCGGCACCGAGACCGCGGATGGCGGAGCGGCGGTGGATGCTTTCGCGGGCCCGGATGCGATGCCTGCTGTGGCTGCCCTTGACACCTTGCTGGAAGACCTGAGGGAAGATCGAGATGCCGCGTTGCTCGCGCAGAGTCGCGCCCAAGGATGGCCCGCGCCAGTGGAAGACGGATACCTCTTTGTGTCTGCGGGCAGCGAATCTCTACTCGCTGGAGATCACGATAATTGGCAGGGCGTCGCCATGAACAGCGAAGACGACTTCCACTGGTTGGTCGTCGCCGTTGACGCCGGCAACCGCTACAAGTTCACCGATGGTGGCAGCAGCTGGGTCGCTGATCCTTGGTCTCGGTCCTATCAGTGGGACAACGAGGGTGAGATGAGCATGGTGACACCAAGCAACTCCCACCTCGAGCGTCACTTCCAAGTCGGCGATGCAAATATCTCGGACAGGCGGCTTCGTCTTTGGATTCCCGAGGCCGCTGCCACCCATGTTCTCTACACCCACGACGGTCAGAATCTCTTCAACCCATCGGCCTTCTTTGGCGGTTGGAAACTCGATGCGAGCGCGCCAGCCGCACTTATGATCGTCGGTATCGACAACAGCGCGGCTCGAATGAGCGAGTACACCCACACGCTTGACGACATTGGCGGCGGTAGCACGGGCGGGACCGGGGACGACTACGCCGCCTACGTGCAAATGACCGTGCGTGCCTTGGTCGAGCAACACTACGGCGAGCCGGCCACCGTGGGCACCATGGGGTCCTCTCTGGGCGGGCTCATCTCGCTGCACATTGCCGACCGCTACCCGGGGCAATACGCCTTTGCAGCTAGCCTCTCGGGTACCTTGGGTTGGGGCTCGATTGGCGGCAGCGGATCCGACACGATGATTGCCCGCTACCTCTCCGCCGGCCATCGCAGCACGGCCATCTACATTGATTCTGGCGGCAATGGCGGCAGCTGCGCAGATAGCGACGGAGACGGCACCAACGATGACGACAACAGCTCCTTCGACAATTACTGCGAGACTAGGCAAATGGAATCCACCCTCGTTGGACTCGGGTACACCTACGACACGGATCTCTGGCACTGGTGGGAGACGGATGCCCCGCACAACGAGGCCGCCTGGTCAGTACGGGTCTTTCGCCCGATGCAAAACTTCATGAGCCTGTAGGAGACTGCGCCCTGAAATAAGGGCCAGCGCCAATGCCGCAGCGAGGCCACGTGCTGCTAGGGCGCTGAGGGATTGCGTACTCCCTCGAATCCAGGCACCATACAGACATGAGATTTCTAGTGATTGCGGTGTTGATACTTGGCGGCTGTTCGGACAAGTCCGTGGAGTTTTGTGGCAAGAAGTGGGCGCAAGATGCGGTAGACGTAAAGTGTGGCGTTAAGGACGTCACGGACTTAAGCCCGCTCGCCGGCATGAAATCGCTGCAGTGGCTCGGCCTTGCCAACACCCAGGTAAGTGACCTCAAGCCGATCGCCGAGTTGACGACGCTGAAGGGCATTATACTCAGCAATACCCAGGTTACCGATCTGACGCCTCTCGCGGGATTGCCGGCACTGGAAAGGCTCACCCTCGAAGAAACCGGAGTTACTGACCTAACGCCGCTTGCGGGCCTGATGGTCTTGGAGAACCTCTTTGTCCGGGGTGCTCCAATTGCTGACCTCACGGCTCTCTCGGGATTGAAGACACTGAAGCGGCTTGACCTCACGGACACCAAGGTCACGCCGGCGCAGATCAAGGAATTACAGGGGCAACTGCCCGATCTGAAAATCCTGCGCTAGACCGACAAGGTGACCTAGCAACTATGGGTTGGCCTTCCGTTTAGAGCCAACCCCCAGCATCGCACCGCCCACAACGATCGGGTGATTAAAAAAAGTCATGATTCGTCCCATGGATGTCGTCGGATCCCTGGCAATACCGATCTGCTTCAGTACGGTC
>JAESTW010000840.1 GCA_016763395.1 Kofleriaceae bacterium | reverse complement strand
GAGCCTTTGGTGACCGGCAAAAGCGAGAGCATATTTTGCTATTCGAGAAAAAGCCGGACAGAAGCTAGAGCTGTGCTCGACAGGGCCTCTACCGACAGGGCCTCTGCCGACAGGGCCTCTGCCGACAGGGCCTATCGGGGTGGCTCCTGTTAGTCCAACATTAAGTCAGCATAGCCATTCTCGTTCAAAGTTCGCTTCCCCATTTCCAGGAACAACTCTCTCATCGGAGCCCAAACCTCACTTTGTGACTCCTCCAACGTGACATCGATGATTTCTGTCGCCCACTGTTGAAACGAACCTGACAGTAGCTGCTCGTTCCAGTTTGTTTTTGAGCTTTCAGGAAACCCATCATCGTCCCGATTTTCACTGAGCCAAAGGTCGAGATCACCAACTAGGAATTCTTCTAACTCTTCTAACCAATTATTAATTCCAGAGCCTCCCACCGATGGGCACTCAAGCTGAAACACTGTTGCAGTTTTATCCATGGCAGCACTTACTCAAAATTGCCGGTCAATTCAAATCATTACTCCAATATACATTATTCCGATACCCCTGCCCGCCTTTTGAGCTGTATTGGCTTCGAGAAGCAACCAAACTCGTAGTAGTATAGTCCTTGAGTGCTCATCATCTACGCCATCCCCTTCTTCCTCTTGCTCATGGCGATAGAATTTCTGGCGTGTCGCCGGACGAAGCAGGCCATTCGCGGTTACGAGATTCGGGACACCGTCGCCAGCATTGGTATGGGTATCGGCAGCCTAGTCGTCAAGATTCCCTTCTTGGGCGCGGTCTATGCTCTCAATAGTTTTTTGTACGAGTATCGAGTCTTCGATTTGCCAGATGTCTGGTGGGTCTTCCCTGCTCTCTTAGTATCAGAAGATTTCTGTTTCTACTGGTTTCACCGAGTTCGCCACGAAGTACGCTTCCTGTGGACGGAGCACATCGCCCATCACTCGAGCGAGAACTACAATTTGGCGACTGCCTTGCGTCAACCTTGGACAGCAATTGTTACCGGCCCGATTTTTTGGGCACCGATGGGGCTACTTGGGTTTACGCCAGAACAAATCGTACTGGCTCACAGCATTAGCCTTATCTACCAATACTGGATTCATACCGAGCTTGTCGGCAAACTCGGCCCCTTTGAATGGATCTTCAACACGCCCTCACACCACCGAGTTCACCACGGACGCAACGCCCTCTATCTCGATCGAAACCACGGAGGAATTCTTATCATCTGGGATCGAATCTTTGGCACCTTTCAGCTTGAGACTGAACCGGTCGATTTCGGACTGACTACCAATATCAATACCTTCAATATGCTCACCATGGTCTTTGGCGAGTTTGCCAACACCTGGCGAGATGCCAAGAACGCGCCGGGACTGCGTAGCAAACTCGGCTATATCTTTGGGCCTCCTGGCTACAGTCACGACGGCAGCCGCAAAACCTCAAAGCAGATGCGCGCAGAGCTCTAGCCGTAGAAAGATACGGCGAGTAGCCGAAGAAGACTCTCCTATGGCCTTACGCCTCTACCGGCATTGTGCCACGATTCGGTCATGAGACTTCTGATTCCCTCGGTGTTGATAACTCTCTTGATCACAGCTTGCGGCAGCCCTGGGCTTCGGCTGACCAAGCTCAACTCCAGTGTTCAAAAACCCTCAAACATCGCGGTCTATTTCACGGTAGAAACGCCGGACGGAGACCCTGTTGCTGGACTTGAAGCAGACTCTTTTGCCATCTATGAAGATGGTAAACTTGTATCCAAACACGAATCGAAGCAGACGATTCTCAATCCTGAAGTAGCGACGGAACACCTTACGATTCTACTTATCGACATGAGCGGCAGCGTCACTGAGTCGGACGACTTACCGACGATCATCGCCGGCGCCAATACCTTTGCAGAGCGAGTTGGCCAGTTTCAAAAAGTCGCTGTCTTTGCCTTCGACGGACGACGGGAAATCGTTCCAATCTCGGACTTCTCCAATAGCACCGGACGCGTCGCCAGTGCGGTTGCCAAGCTCGAGAACTTTGATGCCAAAGACCCATCCACAAATCTCAATGGCGCCGTGGTCGAGGCATTGAAGGTACTCGACAAGAAGTTAGCGAAAAGTCGGATGCCGCTGCGCTTTGGCACTCTTGTCATCTTTACCGATGGTAGTGATCGCGCCTCTCGCGTCGACAAGGCAACTCTGGACGAGGCATTGCAGACTACCAACCACGAAGTCTATGTAATAGGTGTCGGCGATGAGATCGATATTGATGAACTCTCAATCATCGGACTGACTGATGTCGTGATTCAACCCAATCGCGAGGAGATATCACAGGCCTTTGCCGACACAGCCGATCGAATCGAATCGATGAGCAAGCGCTACTATCTCCTCGGATATTGCAGTCCAGCCCGAGCCGGGGAGCATGTCGTCAAAATCGTCGCCAACGGCAATGGCCTGCAAGGGTCTCTATCCTACGAGTTTTCCGCAGAGGGTTTTCGGCCAAACTGCAACCCTGAGAAGAAACCCAATTTCAAGCTGAGCCGCCCAGCACAGTAGTCTCTGTCCGACTATTTTCCAGGGCGCGCACTTGGTCCTCTGTTTCGTGCTGGATCCACCATTGAGAGAGTTGGGGCCACAGTCCGGTGGCCGCCTTACGACTCACCACTGCGCCCACGTGGCCACCGTTGAGGTGAATATGCTCTTGGTCCTCGGACGAAATCTTGTCCAGCATGACCATGGCACTTTCTTTGGGAACGATGTAATCGTGTTCAAAAGTCACGATAAGCGTTGGTGTTTCGATGTTGCCTAAGCGCACTGGCTCGCCACCTAGGCAAATGGTCTCCTGCATGATGCCGTCATTGCGGTAGAGGTCCTCAATGAGGGCACGAAAAACTTCACCAGGGAAGTCGATGTTGTCCTTGCCCCAATGCTCTGTTGCTACGAAGCCGTCAAGAAACTCATCGTTGGCGGCTCGGTCTACAACATTGGCGCGCTTCCATAGTCCCAGAGTCGGTTTGAGCATGTGGAAGGAGGCCTGAAGCAGGCGTGCCGGGACATTGCCAAAGGCGTCGACCAAGGCGTTTACGTCAAACTTGGGGCTGCGCGTCCACGTGCTGAGGATGCCGCCGTTATCGAAGCTGAGAGGCGCGGCGATCGCCACGTGAGAGGCAATGCGCTCGGGCCGTCTGGCAATGTGCATCGTGGTGAATATACCGCCCATGCAGTAGCCGAGGAGGTGTACTTTCGAGACTCCGGACAGACGTGCCGCCACGCGAGTAGCTCGTCCAATGTAACGATCTGCAATGTCGTCGAGGGTCAGGAATTTGTCTTCGCGTCCGGGTTTGCCCCAGTCAATAATGTAGACGTCATGCCCTTGTTCGACCAAGTAGGCCACCATGCTCTTCTCGGGCGCAAGGTCGAGTACGTAATGGCGGTTGATTAGTGAGGGCACCATCACGATGGGGCGTTTGTATTTGCCCCCTTGGGGACCAGCTTTGTAGCGCAGTAGGCTCCACTTATTCTCGTGGTGCACGACCTCCGAGGGAGTTGGGGCGATCTTGGCCTTGCGCAGCGGCAAACTAAGTAAATTTCGCAGTCGACTCATGTTCGTTGCTCCGAGCTGGTCATATACAGATTCTCAAAGGTCGTTCGATGGTGTTCGTAAATTTTCTTACGGCGTATCTTGAGTGAGGCCGTAAGAAGTTCGCTCTCTACGCTTAATGGCGTATCCATGATGGCGAACTTTTTGATTGTTTCGAAGCGCGCGAGGGTCTCGTTGACCTCATGTACTCGGGCCCCCAGTAGCTTGTAGATGGCTTCGGCGCTCGCATCACTACCTAGGCTGGTTTCAATGTTCAGGCGATTTGGCCAAATGGCTGCCACCAAATACTTCTTGCCATCTCCATACACCACGACGTGATCCATGAAGGGGTCGTCCTGAAACTGCATCTCGATATTGGTGGGAGGAATGTTCTTGCCATTTGCCGTAACCAGGATTTCCTTCTTGCGGCCGATGATCTTGAGGAAGCCATCGTCATCTAGCGAGCCCAGGTCACCTGTGTGAAACCAACCATCCTCCGTGAAGGCCTCAGCGGTGGCTTCGGGGTTCTTGTAGTAGCCAGCGAAGATGTTGGGGCCTTTGGCCTGAATCTCCGAGTCGGCGGCGATGCGCAGCTCCACCGAAGGCAGCGCCTTGCCGACCGAATCGAGGCGGAAGTCGTCCGGGCGATTGAGAGTGAGCGTGGGCGCGCATTCGGTAAGCCCATAGCCCTCGATGAGGAGGCAACCAATACCTAAGAATAGTTCTTTCACTTCCCGTCCGAGACCGGCACCTCCAGAGAGACAGAATTGCAAGCGGCCTCCGGTAAGGAGGCGCAGCTCTTGTGCCGGGTCGCTGGCCATTCTCGCCTGGCTTGCGAGTTTTTCCCAATACGCTGGGACACTCATGAAGACCGTCGGAGCTAGAAGGGGCATGGCAGCTAGTACCTCGGACGGGCACAGAAGGTGACTTTGAAATCCCAGAGCATTGCCCAGGCAGAGTTCTCCGAAACCGAAAATGTGACTCATGGGCAACCATAGAAGGTCAACCGCATCCTCGTGCAAGAAGACCTCATTGCAACGCAGCCAGTCGACGGAGTTTTCGGCCACGTTGCGGTGGGTGAGGGGAACACCTTTGGGTTGTCCGGTAGTGCCACTGGTGTAGAGCATGAGGCCGATTTCGTCGAGATCTAGATTCGCGAGTCGGGTATCAAACTCGGCAGCATGCTCTTGGCCTCGCTCGGCGGCCTGTGTCCATGTGGCGATGCGCTCACCGCCGACATGACGAAGGCCCTCGTGTTCAAAGTAGAAGCGCGTATCGCTGTGTGTGAGTACATACTGGCATTGGGCCTGGGTAGAGGCGGGATAGATAGGAACGAGCACTGCACCGATGCTCTGAATCGCCAGGCCGGCGGCCGCCCACTCCACAGAGTTGTGTGCGTAGATAGCAACGCTCTCTCCTGGTTGCACACCGAGGTCTATAAGACAGCATCCGAGTGCACGTACCAACTTGGCATACTCGTTCCAGGAGACGGGCTCGGGGCGGAAGAAGCGGGGCGCATCGCCATGGCGTGCGGCTGCTTCAAAGAGAATCGTCGGAGCTGGACGAGGCGTGAGTAGAGCGGAGATGTCCATCTAGTCGTTCTCCCGCAACTCTTGTAGCTCTTCCTGTAAATCGAGAATCTTGCCCTCCAGTTGGTTGATCCGGTGCACCGCCCTGTCCTGCTCATTGCGGCTCGTGAGCCCGATCGTGTTCCAAGCGCGCGCTACCATCTTGTTTGCGGTGCTCTTGGTGCGCATCACGGTCTTAAGAATAGTTCCGGTGGGGCCGAGAATGGCTGGGCTTTGTAGGGCCTTGTCCAAATACTCCGAGGTCGAACGTTCCCAGCGATCGAATCCACTCTTCCAAACTTTCCATGCACTCATGATATATTCCTAGAGGCTGAACCTCCACAGCTCGGCGGCTGTGGTGAAGTTGCTAGCGCTCTCATTGTCCCGACTTACGATTCGGGTGATTTCGCCAAAACATTCGGAGAGCATGCTGATTTGCTGTCGCGTGACAACTACACCAGCCGCTCCTGAATCGCTTGTGATTATTGTCCGCACTCGGTACGCGGAGGTGAATTGCAGATGGGGCAGAGCGACCGAGCTGATGCTTTCCACTGTGGTCTCATAGGCATCGGTGCCATTGTATGGAACCGAGGCCAAGGTACCGATGACAGCGCTTGTGCTGCTCCAAGCGCTTCCCACCTGCATGGGGAAGCGATACAGGTCGATGGGGCTTTGGTAGTGAAGGAGAGTGTGTCCGGCTTGCTCGGAGGCGATGCCGAGCAGGCTAACCGAACTCTCGGAGGAGCGAAGAATTGCGAAGGTGTCACCGGACGAACTGAGGGGGACGCGAATACTCTCTGCGGGAAACTCGTCGGCAAACCACGTGTTCTCGAGGGATTTGGCGATGAGGTCGATCTTCACTTCACCGGGAAACTCATTTCGAAGCTCGATGGCGTTGCTGCTCAGATCTACCGAGGCCTCCTGGGCAACTAGGTACGCCACTGGATTGTTCAG
>JAESTW010000839.1 GCA_016763395.1 Kofleriaceae bacterium | reverse complement strand
TTTGGTCATTTTCTGTGTGAGTTCTGGATCGCCGTTTTCGTCCTGCAAGAGTGATGTCTTGTGGAAGTAGCGACTCAGTCCAATCCAAATGGCAAAGTAGAGGATGATCCGTGCGGCAAAGAATGGCGCGTTTAGGTACGCCGACTTACGGGCTACCAGGTGGCTGCCTTCCCCAAAGAAGGGAATTGCTGGGTTGCCATGCAAGAAGTCATGGTTTGTCCAAATGAAGAGGCTATCGTTGCCGAGCAACACAGGAAGCCATATTCCGATGGACATCAAGAACAAGAGCGGGAAAGCCATCGTTATACATTCAGCGGTACGGCGATAGACGATACTCCACTTGGCTCCCATCAAGTACATGATGATGATGAAGAAGAGCGCTCCTAGGGCCATACTCGTCAAGTAGACGAAGGCAAGGAGGTACGAGTGAAGGAATCGCTGCATGCCATCACCCAGGGCGACGCCCCAAGCGATTCCGGCAATGAGCAAGACCAGCCCTGCCCCGTAGCCGAAGGCTTTGACCTTGGCGACGCCGGGACCGGCTTTGATTTTTTCTTCGGGATGAAGAAGTTCTGCGGATTTTTCTGAGGAACTCATCGTAATCCCTTATTACCTTGGTGGCTGTGCGCCTGGTGGCACATCATCGACAGTGGAATGAGCGCTGCGTTGCAATGCTCGGAGATAGAATACAATTGCCCAGCGGTCCTTCTCTTTAATTTGAGCGCTGTAGCCAGGCATGGTTCGGGCACCATGAGTAATGGTGTTGAAGAGTTGTCCGTGTGGCTGTTTGGCGAATGTGTCCTGAGTGATGTTGCTAGGTGCTACCCATCCAGTTGCTGCTGCGCCAATCTTGTCCGCACGCTGGTTGATCATACCAGTACCGTCGCCGGTCAAGCCGTGACAAGGAGAACAGTAGATCGCGAAGCGGTTTTCACCACGACTCATTGTCTCAGCATTGAGAACGATAGACTCGGGGAACTTGGTTGCCCACTGCCCGTTCATCTTGCCGCGATAGAGATGGTCATCTTCTTTGAGCTCGCCACGTGCAACCGTGCCACTAACAGGCAGTCGTGAAGCGCGACCATCGTCAAAGATGTCACTCGCGGTCTGCGGTTTATTCTTAGTCTGGAAATCCATGTTGGGAATAATGTGCATATGCGGCTTGTCGCTCTTGGACGCTCGCTTCTTTGCAATGTATGCAAAGGGAACCAGCGCCAGACAAGCAGAGATAATCATAAAGACTTTGATTCCACCCGGAATAGCTCGGATAGCCTTGCTGGTCTTGTAGCGGATGGTCTCCATCTCAGTTGCGCCCGCCTCTTCTAAGAGAGCCGCAGTCGCATCTTCGTCGAACTTAGGATCCTCAGCTTCGATTGCAAGGAAGAAGCCGCGGGAGCTGGCGGTCAAGAAGCGATCACTCGAAAAGAGTGGATGCCACATTTGCGGCAGCTTGTTGAGGCCCCACATTCCGAAGAAGGTTCCGAACGCCGCTAAAAGCACGGTGAGTTCGAACATAATCGGAATCTGCATGGGCAAACTGATGAGTGGCTTGCCAGCGATGTTCCATGGATACGTCCAATTGTTCATCCAAGTCTGCATGAAGAATGCAGCGATAAGACCAATGCAACCGGCAGTAAACGTAATGACCGGTAAGATGGTGGGTTTGATTCCCATGGCCGGATCGATTCCGTGCACTGGGAAAGGGCTGTAGCAGTCAAACTTGGTGTAGCCCGCTTTGCGAACTGCGCGTGCTGCCTCGATAAGAGCACCAGGGCTCTCATACTCGGCTAGCAATCCGTAGAGTTTGTCTTCTACTTCGTCGTTATTGTTGTCGTGACTCATTGTCGATTTTTCCTTTTAATCCTTCAATGATCCTAGTGATGCTTCACGCCGGCGTGGGCATGATGAGATGCACCCTTGACTTCGAACATGGCGATCATCGGCATGAATCTAAGGAAGAGTAAAAAGAGGGTGAAAAAGAGACCGAAGCTTCCGAGGAAGGTCGTCGCATCGAAAAGCGTTGGTGAGTAGTAGTGCCAACTACCGGGCATGAATGTCCGGCTCAGCGAGGTAACGATGATAACGAAACGCTCGAACCACATTCCGACGTTCACCAAGAGGCAGAGTCCGAAGATGATAAAGACGTTGGTGCGAACTTTCTTAAACCAGAAGAACTGAGGAACTACAACGTTGCAGAAAATCATTGTCCAGTAGGCCCAAGCGAAAGGTCCAAAGGCGCGGTTTTTGAAGGTGAAGCCCTCGTATGCGTTGCCCGAGTACCAAGCGATGAAGAATTCGATTGCGTACGCAAAACCGACCATCGAGCCAGTGGCCAAGATGACCTTGGTCATGTTCTCGACGTGCAAGTCGGTGATGATGTGCTCCATCTTGAAGAGTTTTCGTGCGGGAATCATCAAGGTAAGAACCATGGCGAAACCGGAGAAAACAGCACCAGCAACAAAGTACGGCGGGAAGATGGTGGTGTGCCAACCGGGCAACTGTCCGACCGCGAAGTCGAAAGAAACGATGGAGTGCACCGAGAACACCAGAGGCGTTGCCAGAGCAGCCATGATTAGGTAGGCGCGCTCGTAACGGTGCCAAGCTCGAGCCGATCCACGCCAACCCAGTGAGAGCATTCCGTAGATGGTGTGCTTGACCTTGCTCTTGGTGCGATCGCGAAGAGTCGCGAAGTCGGGAACAAGGCCCATGTACCAGAAGAGAATCGAAACGGTTGCGTAGGTCGAAACCGCGAAAACGTCCCAAGCGAGTGGAGAGCGAAATTGCGGCCAGAGGCCCATATCGCCGGGGATTGGCATAAGCCAGTAGGCAAGCCAAGGACGACCGGTGTGAATCACGGGGAAGAGCCCAGCACACATAACGGCGAAAATGGTCATCGCTTCTGCAGCGCGGTTGATTGATGTCCGCCACTTTTGACGCATCAAGAAGAGCACCGCGGAGATCAGAGTACCGGCGTGTCCGATGCCGACCCAGAATACAAAGTTAACGATAGGCCAGGCCCACGCTTCGCCGTTGTTGTTGCCCCAAATGCCGACACCTTGCGTGAAGAGCATGTAGAGCGAGATGACCAAGAGGCCAAGTACAGATATGGCCGCGGCGAGAGCAATTAGCCACCAGGTAGGATGTTCTTTGGCTTCAACGACACCGCAAACGGTATCGGTAATGCCTTTGAAGTACTCCCGAGCATCGGCGACTTCTTGTTTATGTTTTTCTTCGCTAGTCATGACCTCTAACCTTTAGCCTTCTCGTTCGACAAGGCGGGGTTGGGATTGGTGATACGAGCCAAATAGGCGTTTCGTGGCAAGTTGTTCAAGCTGGCCAAGAGTGCGTAGGAGCGGGGAAGATCTTGCTTCTTGTACACTTCGCTCTCTTTGTCCGAGAGGTCGCCGAAGGTAATCGCTCCCGGTGCGCAAGCTTGTTGACACGCTGTCTTAATCTCGCCGTCAACGATCGGACGTCGATTGTTTTTAGCGGTGATCTTGGTGCGCTCAATTCGCTGTACACACCAAGTGCACTTCTCCATCACACCACGGCTTCGTACGGTGACGTCCGGGTTTGAGAGTAGAGAGCGAACCTTATTTCGAGCAAGCTCAAAATCTTTGTTCCAGTAACGGTAGTTGAAGCGCCGTACTTTGTACGGGCAGTTGTTGGCACAGTAACGAGTACCCACGCAGCGGTTGTAGGTCATGTCGTTGAGCCCCTCTTCTGAGTGAGAGGTTGCCTCGACCGGACAGACAAGTTCGCAAGGAGCGTTTTCACACTGCTGGCAGTGAACCGGTTGGTACACAAGCTGTGGGTTGTCCGGGTTTCCTTTGAAGTAGCGATCAACGCGAATCCAGTGCATCTCTCGGTTGTTCATTACTTCTTCTTTGCCAACAATCGGTACATTGTTCTCAGCCTGGCAAGCGAGCATACAGGCGTTACAGCCTACACATTTGCCAAGATCGATAGTCATGCCCCACTGGTGGTTGGTGCCGTAATCGTGCTTGTCGTGAAGAGAAGCATTCATGTTGCGTGAAGCGATTGGCTTCAGCAGGCTCTTCTCAATTGGCAAGTGAGCATCTTTAGTGATGATCTTCTCGCCGTCTTTCTTGTACGTGGCAAGAGTGCTGTTCTTGATAAGAACGTCCGCACGGCGTTGAATCGCCTCGGTTCCAAGATCATCCATCTCGAAGTGGTCCTGGGTCTCGGCCAGGAGATAGGTAGCACCTGTCTTCTTAACCGTAGCGCCGGACACCGAATAGAAGCCATTGATGGTTCGAAGTGCGTAGGTATCAAATCCGATAGAATCGATACCGAGGTCTTCGTGTCCGCCGACGTAGCCAGCGCGCTTTCGTCCCCAACCAAGTGGAAGGCCGATAGAACCTGGTGCTTGTCCGGGTGTAATGTGCGCTGCTATCTTCAGAGAATTTCCGGCTACAGAAATCTCGATAACATCGCCATTGCTGATTCCCAGATTCCTAGCGGTCGCAGGACCAACCAATGCGGCGTTGTCCCAAGTCAGCTTGGTGATGAAATCAGGTGTCTCGATAAGCCAACCGTTGTTGGCATAGCGACCGTCATACGTGGCAGAAGCGCGGAAGGTTAGTTCCAGGTTTTTCTCAACCGTGCTGCCGAGCTTCTGGGTTTCGGTGAGTGGTGTTTCAGTAAAGGCCTGAACTTGAACGTTGTCCGGACGGAATGCCGTTCCGGGCTTGAAACCAGCGTGCAAGATGCGGCGCCAGCCTTTGTCGCTGACCGTGCGGAAGCCGTGTACTCGAAGGATTGCAGCTTCGACTGAAATGTCTTCGAACTGATCGCCGCCGAGTATCTTCATCATCTCGATAGCACTCATGCCATCGTAGAGCGGCTCGATCATCGGCTGAATGATAGAAACCGTTCCGTCATATGTCCGAGTATCTCCCCAAGACTCAAGGTAGTGCGCTCGGTTAACGTGCCAGTTGACAAGTTTCGAGGTCTCATTGTGGGTGAGTGAGAGGTGGTACGAAGTTCCGACCTTCGCCAAGGCTTGCGTAAACTCAGCATCCACAGGAGTGTCGTAGATTGGGTTTCCGCCGAGAATGATAAGGTTTTCGACCTTACCGGTATTCATGTCCTTGAGCAGTGCGACAAGGCTTGCCATGTGGCTTGGGTTGTTGCCCAGCTCAGGAGTGTAGGTCACCGTCTTGCCCATGCCGCCCAAGGTGGCATTGATTCGTGCTGCAATGGCATGCACTTCAGGGGGCTGCTCATTGCCGACGACTATAAGTCCGCTGCCTTTGTTCTTCTTGAGGTCACCAGCGAGAGCGCCGATGAAGTCAGCCACTTTGGCTTCGCGCAAGACATCTGCTGCAACATCACTGAGTTGGCGGTTGCCAATCAGCATCTCGAGACCGAGCAAGATGGGCTTGATGAGTTCACTTCGAACCGGCAGACGATGATCTGCAAAGCCACCTGTCGTGCTGAAGTTACTCTCCATCGAGTAGATGCGACTCATGCTGCCCGAATCGGGATCACGAGTCTTTGCGATATCCATGCTGTGCCGGAGCGCGGCTGGGTTGGCACCGAAAAGCTCGGCATCAAATGTCGCTATCACTCTCGCTTTGTCTAAGTGATAGTGAGTGCGCATCGGACGGCCAAATGCCATCTTGTTGCCCTGCACTGAATTGTCTTGGCTAAGCGCCTCGTACTCGTGCCACTTTACATTCTTAAGTTGGCGACGAAGAGCAATCATCGTCGGAGAGCTTGTTGCCTCGGACAAAACGTGTACGGTCTTGCCTTTGAGGGCACGCAAGGCCTTGAGCAAATCGGATTTGGTAGCGCCAATCTCCTTTCCCTTGTCTTGTCGGACAATGCTCTTCGAGCGATCCGGATCGTACATTTCTAGAATGGACGCTTGCGCTAAACTTGTTGAGGCACCACCTGTGTAGGGATGCTCGTCATTGCCCTCAATCTTGATTGGACGCCCTTCCATGCAGGTAACGACCAAACCAGCAGCAACGCCGCCAAGTTCAAAAGAGGTAGCGTAATGCTTGGCAACACCGGGGATATAGCCATCAGGGCGCCTGGATAGAGGAAGAATCTTCTCTTCTTCCCAGCGGCAACCTTGGGTTACACCGGCGAGAGCAAAGGATGCTCCCATAAGTTGTACAAAACGACGACGAGAAACAGGGTTGGCAAGTTGCCCTTCCTGCTCTGGATATTCACGGGCCACGAACTCTTCAAACTCGGGAGTTTGCTCGAGTTCAGACATATTCCGCCACAATCGATCCTCAGATGTTTTCTGAGAGTCGGTGACGATGCGTCCGCTCTTTGAAATTTTTAACGATGACATGTTGAGCAGTCTGTTCTTGGGTTGAGGTTGTACTGTTTCATGATCTCGTTGCCGAGTTCACGACGGTCACCGTCCGGGTCGTAGCCCATCGTAGTAACTTCTTCGACAGGTCGAAGCCTAGGAGCTGGATCGCGGTGGCAGTCCAAGCACCATTCCATTGTGAGCGCTTTGGCCTGAAAGACCTTGGTCATCTGGTCGACACGACCATGACAGCTCTCACAACCCACACCGCGAGTCACGTGCGCGCTGTGGTTGAAATACACGTAGTCGGGAAGATCGTTGACACGAACCCATTCGATCGCGATGTTCTGCGATGCGCTCTCGCGGATCGGCAGAAGGTCGTCGCTTTCTGCCTTAATACCGGTATGGCAATTCATGCAGGTTGCTGCCGGCGGAATCGCCGAATGTGGCGACTCTTCCACTGTATTGTGGCAGTAACGGCAATCGAGGCCTAATTCACCAACATGCAAGGCATGGGAATAAGGCACCGGTTGCTCGGGTTGATAACCAATGCGAATTGCTTCTGGTGTAACACCGTAAGCAATCACTGCGATCAAGTACACTGGGCCACCTGCTAAGAGCAGGCCCAACGCTTTCTTGAAATTTTCTGTCCACTCTGGGAATTGAAATCGGGGCATATCGTTTTTCGAGTCGAATTGGCCATACAGAATCAGTCACTGCAAGTACTTGGTACTTCTGTTTTAGATTCCGGCTTTGGGTGGTGAGATGGCAGTGTCGGCGCATCCCACAGAAAAACAAATTTGTAATCGATGTGCCTTTCAAGCGTAGTTAATGTTTCAGGATACTTAGCAACAAGAGTGCGACAAGACACCACGCTAAGTTTTGTGTAGCAACTAAGCTGGTACTGGCGCGGCAAAGGTGATCTGCGACAAATTACCACGCACGGTGAATCACATTCCTGAACGCTCCTCACCAACTTTTGGAGCTACTTCTATAAGAATTGGATACGCAATTTTGTCCGGAAACCAGATGCAGCTTCACAGCTGTGAAGAACATTGCAAGGTAAGCACTCGACAAAGCGCTAGCCTCTACGATCCAACCACAGTGCCGCTGCCGCTGGATCCATAGGCATCCGAGTCATGCCCCTAAGGTGAGTTGTATCTCACAACAGCGTAACTATGAATCGTCCCTCGCTGCATCCACTGGGGCACACCAGCGATCAATTTCGCGGGACAGTTTGGACAAGCCAAAGTTGTCGGGGAGCGAGGAGACACAAAGCCTTCGAGGACAAATGTGCTTCGTTCCTGTTTAAGCAAGTATTTTCGCAGCGCTGGTCGGACAGGCTCGTCCACCGCCGGGGCGGTATCGATGGAGCGGCCTATGAGCGTGGAGAGCCAGGTGACATGACGCCAAGGTAGGCATCTACTAGTTTCTGTACCCGCTTATTAGGAATTTTTGATGCCTTAATC
>JAESTW010000838.1 GCA_016763395.1 Kofleriaceae bacterium | reverse complement strand
TCCCGCCCAAGTCGCTTCTGTGAACAGATAGCCGTCTGGGTAGTCAGCGTAAGTTCCGCAGCGCCAAATAGTCCATTCTGCCATCGAGGTGGCGAGAGCCCAGACTGCTCGACATGCCATTCCTCCAGTCAGCGCGTAGAATTTCTTACTCTTGCTGCCATAGTTGCAGACCTTCGCAAAGTCTCCACCGGCATCTTCGGTAATAGGCAGGCCTACGATTCCGGACCTTGCTATGTATTCTGGTACATTCAGTGTCATAATAAACTCCTATTTGGGTGATTGATCATCCGGACACTTTCCAGGATCTTGCTCTACCGGCTCTCCTTTTTGGCAGAGCACGATTGTAAGCCCACATTTCATGGCACCACAGATGACGCGTTCGCATTGCTCACAAGGCGATTCTTTCTGGCCCGGTGGAGCAGTCGGCCAGTCAATCGCCATAACCAGTGTGCCACTCATGTTTCCACCACTCCCCTTGAACAAATCTTCGAGGATTCGGGATTCAGTGTGAGCCGTGTCCGGGTTTGAAGTGTTGGTGGATTTGGTTGGCCGGTAGGCAAAGGTGCTGCCATCGCAGTTGATGTTTGTAGGTGCCGCCGCCATCACTTTTCTGCCACCCTTGGTTTTCCGCTTGGTGTCAGTTGTATAGGCTAGTCCTTCCTTGTATCGCTGAAATACCGGAGCCCCAGACGCGCCTCCACTCTTGTATTTGGCGGCTACCCTCCCTTTACTTCGGGACCAGAGGTTTTCTGGCTTGCCGCCAGCAGGGGTGTACTGTCCGTGCGAGATCGTTGACGGCGCTCTTTCGTTCGGCAGGTCTGTCCGGGACTGTTCGTTACGCTCCTTGAGCGTCTCGCAGCTCACCGGCTCAACATCGCCTCCTGTGACCGCCGCAACCTGTGGCCCAATAGACATCTTAGTCGCAAGCTCTAGTGGAGTACTTCCGGGTATCGCTAGCTTTTATGCTGATATTCTCGATGACCATCTAACAGCTGATGCTACCCTCACCAAGCTCTTATGGAAAGTCGCGTCAGTGAGTATTGGTGAGTATTCTAGAGTATTCGCTCACGAATCCTCACTCGCTTGCGGGACTCGATAACGTGTCCGAGGCCCCGTTCCTTCGCGCTCAAGGAGGCCCAGATCAACCCCACGGCGTAAATCACGACTCGCCTGCGCAGAACTCAATGTTTTAAACACCTCCATATACTGCTTACGGGAAAAGAGAGAGGTCTTGAAATGGGAAGAAAGCTGAATCAGTCTTCCTGTTGCATCAAGGCGAGCAGGATGTACGTTCGTAAGGAATTCACCGAGCGAGTCGCGTAGCGTAAGAAGTGAGAATTCTATAAACGCGGTGGAAGCCCCAGCGCTATCGGAGTCGGACAAGCTTTGATAATATTGTTGTTGACGCTCCTGAATGAGTGATTCCATTGGGGTGAACTGAAATATGGGAGCGTAAGATCGCAGCATCAGATGCTGCCAGAAGCGAGCAGTCCGTCCGTTGCCGTCCACGAATGGGTGGATGAAGGCAAGTTCGTAGTGGACTACTGCGGATTGGATTATGGGATGGTCGCTCTTTGCACTGCGAGACCATGCAAAAAGGTCTTTCACTAACCACTCGACACGATCGGCTGGAGGAGCAGTGTGCACAACCTGGCGACCTTGAAAGACTCCGACGGATTCTGTCCGAAATACTCCAGCCTTGGGAAGTAGGTCTCTAAGTAAAACTCGGTGCGCTCTCAGTAGTGAAGAGACACGGCCAGGGTGAAAAGTGGAGGCGGTCTCATATGCCTCGATAGTGTTGCGGACCTCAATGAGATCTTTCTCTGGCCCTACGACTCGTTTGCCGTCAAAGACCGCAGTTACCTGGTCGAGAGTAAGGGTATTGCCCTCGATAGCAGTGGTGGCAGCAATCGTTTTGATCCGATTCTGCCGTCGAAGCTGCGGTTGTGGCGCAGGCAGCATGAGTCCTTCATAGCGCCCAACAAGCCGGAGAACCTCGCCCAGAAGGGAGGTAATCACGCCCGTATGCTCAAATGGCGGCGGCTTCACAGCGCACAGAGTACCTACTGATAGTATCAAATGATACTATCTAATGATACTATCACAACTTGCGCGGTGCGCTACCCGCCCCTTACCACTCGCCCTTGACTCCCAAGATGGGCAGTACGGGCAAGCCGGTGGTGAAGTTTGATTCTGTGTAGTCGAAGTTATAGTTGACGGCTTCGGCGTTGCCCCGGTTGTACGAGTTTATTAGGCTGAGGTAGCTGGAGAGCTTCCAGGTATCAAATACCCAGGTTTTGTCCACGCGGATATCGAGCTGGTGGAAGTCCGGTAGCCTGTCCGAATTTGTCTCTCCCGGAAGCTGGAAGTATCGATCTTGATCGTTGTCGAAGATACTGCCAATAACTGGCGTGAACAGGTTGCCAGAGACGTAACGCCAACGGATGCCGACTTCCCAATTGCGCGGTAAGACATACGAACCAACGACAGCCAAGATATGGGTTTGATCGAAATCGAACAAACGGTAGTCCTCGCCTGGCCTATCTCTTCTCTCGGCCCGGCTCAGTGTGTACGAGATCCAGCCGCGCATGTTGTTGGCAAAGCTGTGTTCTAAGAATACTTCTGCGCCATACACTCGACCTTTTCCGTCGTTGGCGAGCCTCTCAGGAACCTGCTGGCCGTCACGCTCGACGACACGGCTACTGCTGGTCACGAGGTTTCGCATGTCCTTGTAGAAGAAGGTCAGGTCAGCTTTGATGTGCTCCCATGGTGCCCATTCTCCACCGAAGGAGTACTGATAGGCGCGCTGAAGCTTCAGGTCTGGGTTACCGAAATTGATATCGATGTCCGGGAAATCCGGATCTTGATGCACCACAGCCGCGCCAGCTTTCACCGCCCATTGGTTGAAGTCATAACGAGCGACAAAGCGTGGATCGACCGACCAGTCCTTTGTGAGTCCAAAGCGATCAACTCGAATTCCAGGAACCAACGTAAGACCGCCGTAGCGGATTTCACCCTCGAGAAAGGGTGCGCCCCAAAAGTAAGCCTCGTTGTTGAAGGTCGACTCGATGACGTTGTCCGGCGGACCGTCCGGTTGCACCTCGCCCTCTCGCGGTGGTGGTGGCAGTTTGACAAATCCGGTGGAGCTGGCAAACTCGGCATCAATACCAGCATCGAGACTGAAGTGCTTGTTAAAACGATAGGTTACCGTATCGCGCAATGCGGTTGTCTTTAAATCAAACTCAGCACCGAGGAAGCCCAAAATATCGAAGTTAATGATATCCCTACCAACAGAGAATTTCAGTCGGTTCTTGAGCTGGGCATTGGGCGTATAGCGATAGTCAGCCGTAAT
>JAESTW010000837.1 GCA_016763395.1 Kofleriaceae bacterium | reverse complement strand
TTGTAATAGCCCATCATGTTGGCGGGGCTATTGACGAGAATCTCGCCCTCATCGCTGAGTTTGCATTGCACTCCTGGATAGGTAGTGCCAACCAGGCCGACTTTGGACTTGCCGGGCATGCTGATGTGCGAGCAGTTGAAGTTCTCGCTCATGCCGTAGCCTTCGAGGATCTCGATGCCTATATCCCGATACCACTGGAGAAGTTCGCCGGCAATCGGGGCAGAGCCACTACCCACAACACGAGCTTCTTGTAGGCCGAGAGCCGTTTGCAGCTTCTTTCGTACAATGTTGTTGAGGATTGGAATCTTGAGCAGGAGCGCGAGCTTTTTCGCTGGCATCTTCTTAAGGATTCCGGACTGGAACTTGAGCCACAACCTCGGAACCGAGATAAAGAGAGTCGGACGCGCCCGCTGCAGGTCAGCAACAAAGGTTTTGAGTGTCTCCGCAAAGTAGATTTGGCTCCCGGACACAAGGCCGCAGGTACCAACGAGCCAACGCTCCATAGCGTGTGCCAAGGGCAGGTACGAGAGCATTCGATCTTCGCTGGTGATGCTCAGCGCGTCGATGACAAGGTGAGACCCCGCGGAGATGGCACCAAAGCTGTGCATTACGCCTTTCGGTCGCCCTGTGCTTCCGGATGTGTACATAATGAGAGCCATCTCGTCAGCATCTCGCACAGGATCGCCTTCGATAGGTTCGTACTCCTTGATAATGTCGTTCCAAGTAGTGTAGTCGTTCTTGGGAGAGAGCGGGTAGGAGACAAGTGGCATGTCGTCCGGCACGCCTTTTTTCATGTCATCCCAAGTGTCGAGCTTGCCGACAAAGAGCATCTTGGCTTCGCTGTGATCGAGAATGTAAGCGACCGTCTCTGCATTGAGTGTCGGGTACAGGGCAACCGAGACATGTCCGGCCATCCAGATTGCCACATCAGTCATCAAGAACTGCGCGCAATTTTTGGAAATAATGCCAATCTGACTCTTTGCGGGGAAGTTTTGTGCCTTGATATAACTCGCAATCCTACGCGCTTCGTCCATAAAGCGTGCCCAAGAATACGTCTCTAGCTTGCCGTTGCCCATCGGCTGCGTAAGGTAGAGCTTGTCGGCTCGGGACTTCTCTTTGGCATAGGCTTGTTGGAGCAAGAGTTTGTCGTCGGCAATCTTCGTCATTGCGGAGAACGATACCTATCTTCTCTTGCGCTCACCAGATCCGAGGTCAAGCAAACGAGTGATTCTGTGGCGAATTGTGGTAGACGGCTGGCTGATGACCACAAAGTACAGTGCTTGGGTGTGGGTTATGGCGTGCTGCGTCATTGGCTGTGCACTGGTGAGCTGTGATTGGCGGGATGACCTCGACGGCACTCGGCGCACGCCCGAAGGTATCAGCAACACCCACCAGCCTCTGCCCAATTCAAACCCTCTTGTCGCAACAGGGCCCAGTGTTGAACCCGATAGCGCGCGAATCGTCGATCTCTTTGCGGCAAGACCAATGCTCGACGGGTATCGCAATGGTGGGCTTGTCATCGATGTTGGCAGCCCCGCGTTTGTAAAATATATAGATGGCGGGATACGCAACGACTGGAAACGGGGCGTAAGCGTCGAGGACTCGAAAGGAGTCAGGCTGGCAGCCTCATTGGTTCGCGGCCTGGCAGCAGAACTCTACTTTCCCTTTGACCAGGATGAAGGGGGGATTTCAGCCGGAGAGGCGCTTACAATTCGGTTTCGTGCGCGTTCTGCAATACCGAAACAACTGGTGAGTGTTTTTCTTAACGAGAAGAAGATTAGCGATCTTTCTATGTCTAGTGCGGATTGGCAGTCGTACAGCATCAGCGCACCAGCACAGCATCTCGTTAGCGGAGACAACCGATTGCGTTTCTACTTTCGTAGCGCAGGCGACTTGGCTGGCATACGCAGCGCGGCGGCCTTCTCGCAGTTTGTCATCGGCGCCAGCATTAGCGAAGAGCCCGCCTATTCCAAGAAAATGACAGGCCCGTCCGGCCATCGGCAACTCGCACTCACAACAAGCGGCGAGAGTCGACTTAGCTATTTCGTAAAAGTCCCTGATACACTTGCTCATTTGCGTCTGCAGGTATCTGGGAAGGGCCGGTATTCTGTACGCATCCGCGGCGAATCCGATCGCGAGAGCTTTGAGAAGATCTCCGGGAAGGCTAGTGAGATGTGGCGCGAGGTCGACATTCCTCTGCGGGATTACCGAGATCAGATTGTTCGAATTGATCTCAATGCCAATGGTGCCGTAGCCTGGTCGCAGATTCAGATTCAAGGCAGGGTATCACCAAGATCAGAACGTAAATGGCAGGCTCCAACGCGAATCATCTTGTGGTCAGTGTCCTCATTGCGCCACGAAGCTGCCCAATCCGCCCGTGCTGCGGGCTACAGCAAATTTATTGGTAGTAATTTCTCGATTCCCGGGATCCAGGCCAGCGCTCCCTCGGCCGGCGGCTCCCATGCTTCTGCCATGTCCGGGCGCTTTCGAGTTCGCGGATCGATCCCCGAGGCTTGGCCCACGCTGGCGGAGCAACTGCAATCCAATGGATACGCCACCGCTCTCATTAGCGGCAATGGTTTTGTTACCGACACTACGGGGCACTCCCAGGGGTTCTCCTACTATGACAACCCCATGAAACGACAGCACCACCACGGCGCGTCCACACTGTGGAGGTCGGCCAAACGCTACTTACTTCAGCACCAAAAACAGCGTGTATTTGTTCATATTGCGACAGTAGAAGCCCATGTACCGTATCGGCCAAGTGAGGAATCGCTAGCCCGGGAATGGGCGGGCGCGCCGCTGTTTTCCGCTGCCCGGACACTCTCCCTAGCAGCGCAGCTTCTGCAAGCAAAACGCCCGGCGAGTACTCGGGAAATGTCGTATATTCGCGCGCTGTATTATGCTTGTGTGGCCGATTCCAGTAACGCGTTTGGCGACATGCTGGCTGAGCTTGAGGAGCTCCATCTCGAAGGCCGAACCGCTATCATCTTGGCTGGCGATCACGGCGAGGAACTGTGGGAGCGCGATACCTATGGGCATGGAGAATCACTCTATTAGGAGTCACTGCTCACCCCATTTTCGATTCAGTACGCTGGAATTTCGGGACTATCGCCACCGGCCAATGCAAGCAGCCTGGATGTCTTGCCAACGATTTTGGATTTGGCGGGAATCGATGGCACAGCGATCCAAGGCAAGAGCTTGTTGCGAAACGATGCCAGTTTGTCCCAGAGGCCAGTTTTTAGCGGCATCAGCAATGGATCTAGAGCCATCCGCTGGGGGCGATACAAGTTCATCAGGGACGGCAGTGGGGCAATGGAGCTTTACGATTTAGCTAACGATCCCAATGAGTTAAATGACATACGTCAACAAGTGCCGACGATCGCACGCTCGCTACGTATTGTCATGGCAACCTTTGTCGCCTACGAAGAAAGCTGGTCAACACCTCGTTGGGGGGAACCCTCAGCGCCGCTGGAGGCATTCGCTAGCGATCAGGGCATGTAATTCGCCGCAAAGGTGACGAAATCGACAGACAAATCCTGCTCAGGCAGGCAACTCTTTGGCGCTGCGCTCTGTCCCACGCAATAGGAAGCAACACCCAAGCGATCATGCCCTACACCAAGACAAATTCTCTCACGGTCAGTGAGCCTCGAAAACACGGAAAGTCCTCCGAGCTGGAGTTCAACGATATTGAACTGGTTGAGGCGTGCTTGCGCGGGGAGAGTCCCGCGATGGAGCTACTCTACCGCCGGTACAAACGTCGAGTTTTTGGCCTGGTCACTCGAATCGTTGGCAACTCGGATGCAGAAGAGGTAGCGCAAGAGGTGTTCGTGCGAATTTATCGCGGCCTATCTAAGTTTCGCGGGGACTCACAGCTCAGCACATGGATTTATAGACTCGCGGTGAACGCTTCTCTCACCCATGTGAGCAAACGCAAGCGCAGACCTGAGTGCGACCCCTGGGATGATCAGCAGGCCGCACCCGATGAGCCGATGCGTGATTCAGCTCTGAGTCGCCGCCTCGAGGACGCCCTGCAAATGCTTCCCGCTGGCTATCGGGCAGTGATAGTATTGCATGATATCGAGGGCCAGAGTCACGAGCAATGTGCGGCGATCTTGGGTTGTCGCATCGGAACCTCCAAATCACAACTGCACAAGGCGCGAGCGAAAATGAGAGAATTTCTCAATCAGAGTCTTCGCGAATAACGATTAGAACATGCGGTGTATTACGGTAAAAAAACACTCCAGCGCCTATCTTGATGGTGAACTGGAGGCGGGGCAAAGCTCTGCAATTCGCGGACATCTGCGAATCTGTGAAGCATGCCAGCAGTGCTACGAAGAGGAGGCTGGCCTCATCGCTGCTGCCTCCGAATTACAACCTCTAGATCCGCCCGATCACTTGTGGCAAGGAATCCTTTCACAGATTGCAGATGCTGAAATCGCGGACAGTGAAGAGGTGGATAGGCTTCCCGTGCGCCGGGCAATTGTGCGCCGGGCAATTCGACGCATCATTCCTGCAAATTGGCGATTGCACGCCATTGGCGCAACGTCTCTCGCGATAGCCATGGCACTTCTCTATGCCGACGCTGGTTCGCAAAAGCCTTCACAGATGGCTGCGGGCACCGCCGATACCCGAGTGGAGCAAGGGGATACTCAGCAGGCAGCCGTCCTGGCGCCAAAGGCTACCGAGACCAGAGAGTTGTATGCGCCCCAATTGGCATTGACTATAGAAGACGCCGACCGAGACTATTTACAGACGATTGCTGACTTGCGGACAATCCTCGAAGAAGATCGCTCGTCGTGGACCAATAAAGAAGCGAGAATTCTCGATGCCGAGCTGGCTACCTTTAAGCGGATTGGCATTGGCACTAGGCTGGCGATGTCCGAGACTTCGGTAGAATCTCGTGACGAACTCTACGCCCACTACCAACTCGAAATTTCGTTTTTGGAGTCGGCCCTGATGGGTGAACTGTCCGGGAATTCCGGGAGTACCCACTAAGGTGATTTTCGCAAAACCCCGGCTGCCGCTCTTGCTATCGATGGCCCTCGTGATTGGGTTTGTCGTGACTGGGGGTGCCGTCGACGCACTGGCAAACCCAGCGGTATTCGAAAAGGACTTTGTTGAACTCAAGACTCCAGAAGGAGTGCAGATCAAGGAAGTCAGTATCGACAATCGGCTGGGCGACGTGACCGTGCAAGGGCACGATTTGCCCTATATATCCATTCAAAGTTTCAAACGTGCCGACGATCATGAGGCTCTTGAGCGCTTGGTGGTTTCTCTTACTCCCGATGCTAGTGGCCATGTGCGAGTGACCACTTCTCTTCGAGCGGGCGATGAACTTAGGCCACTTCGTAGCGGCAGTGTGGCGGTAAACCTGCTGGTCCTGGTTCCGCGTCAGGCTGCTGTCCGGGCGCAGCTCTGGAATGGAGTCCTGGACGTTAGCAAGGTCGACAATGGGGCCAGTTTGCGCGTCGATAGTGGTCACATTAAAGTGGAAAATGTGTCCGGGTTAGTGACGAGCCACATCCGCCGAGGCGACCAGTTGTTTGCGCAACTCTTCGGCGACCTGGAGGCGCAGGGCATTGAGGGCAAGCTGAATATGGACGGCGTCCGGGGGAAGTTACTGCGAGCGTCTCTGGTGCGCGGATCGATAGTGGGTAGAAATATTAACTCCAGGGATATGGAAGTTCGCAACGTGCTGGGCGACATCGACCTGGAAGCGCAGTTTGTGCCAGGCGGCAAGTATCTCATTGTCAGTCGGCGCGGCAACGTCTCTGTGCGTTTTCGTGGCCAAGCCGTGGTTACCATGACACTTAGTGCTCCTCGTGTTGTGGTTGACGATAGCTTGTCTCCGAAGAAGTTTGGACAATCCCGCTGGCGAGCACACTTCGGAATGCGCCAGTCTGAGTCCGGGCGAAGAGTGCGTCCGGCGCAGCTCGAAGTGCGATCAAGTTCAGGATCCGTCGCGGTAAAACACTTCTAGCTGCAGCTGGCAGCCTGTCCTGTGTCCCCGCAATCTTTGCAGGGTTCTTAGCCTGCCGGAGCCTCAGTTCACTGAAGGAGTTTTTTCCTTACTCTTTTGCTGCTTGTCGGCCGCGATCGCAAGCAGGGTTTCCTGCAAGTGCTCCAATGTGTCGTAGCGACAACTGAGAGTAAAATATTCCCGTGTCGTCACTGTTCCCATGCCCGACATAATTTGCTCAAGCTCTACCATCAGCCCTGGTGCTGCCTGGAAGTCGGGATTGCCGGGACCGGATTCGTCTTCGACAATCGCCGCGAGAGCCAGTGGTACTGGGGCAAAGGAAAGTCCACCGGGCAGCACGACACGCCACTGATCGGGATCGTTTGTCTCAACTTTCCAATTTCCGCCCAAGGTCTGGCAAACTGTCTCGCCGAAGTAGGCGCCGACCATGGCCGCAATCAGCAAAGCCGTGTCTATGGACTTACTCGGCACTTCTCGTACGTAGTGATCGATCAAGGGAAGAGTATCACTGTCGAATTCAAGGCCAACGCCTGTTGAAGTCCGCACGGCATCGAGAGCACGACGAACGAATTCGGCTACAGAATTAGGGCATCCGGGTAATTGTATTGCTGGAGTAGACACGAGCGCCGGGATACTGAACGCTTATCTGCCAAATGTAAATAAGGAAGCGCTATCGGGGTACAAACTATCTAGTTTTCCCCTTCACCTACACCGTACTACGATGATAAAAATCAGTGTCCTATGGCGAGTGAAAAAAAAGTAAGCACCTATACTGGTAAATACGCCAACGTTATCGAATCTCACTGCCAAATTCGGTGCCAGTGCGGCGTGATTTTCCCCTTTGCAGCCACAATAAGTGTCGATGCCAAGGACGACCCCGACCTGGCTTGCCTGGCAACTGAAACTTCGACCGAGCGATCCATCAATTCTTATTGCTGTCCGGCTTGCGATTATCGCGAGCAGGCGCAGATCCCCTTCACCTACCACAACGGCACGGAGGAACAGTTTCTCCTGGTCTTGCCCGAGTCCTTTCGGCACCGGGAGCTTGTGGAGCGCGCCAGCCTGCTGCAAGAACTGGCCAGTGAAACCGTCACGATTCCCAAGTACGTCTTGGACTGCGAAATTGTCTTCGGCGCCACCGGGCTGAGTGACTATATGAGTGAGCGGGCTCGCCAGGGGCAGGAGCTGGAGGTAGCAGACCTGCGGATGCGTGAATTGACAGCGCAAGGCAAGAAGGCGGAGTTGCGAGAACAGGAAATTCTCCAGCGAGAAGAGGAGTTGCTGTCCAATACTAAACGTCTCGACATGCGCAGTTCCGAACTCACCGAACGTGAATTGAGTCTGCGCGACCGAAAGAGCGCGCTCGACAGAAGAAGCTCTGAACTCGAGATCAAGACCGAGAAACTACACCAAGCACAACTCGCCATGCGTATCGATACCGAAGGCGAGGGTAGGGCAAGCTTGCCGGACATTCTGAGAGAAAACAGCACCATGGCACTCGACATGGAAGACATCATGACCTCGGCGTCATCGAGCGATCCGAACCGCAGCATCAATCTCTCCAACTCTGTCACTGGCAGCTCAAGTGTTGGCAAACGGCCTGTGGCGCCAACCCCCTTTGATGAGGAGGACACTGACTTTCCATTTACTGAAGATTCAGAGTTATTCGCAGTGCCCAGCGGCAAGGCCAAATCAGCCCCAGACGAAGCAACTCGTGTCTCGGCCCCGAATCCAGTACTCCTGCGGCGAAAGGCCGCCGCTGAAGCCGATCGTCCGGTAGCGTTGTCCGAGTTTGATCGTTGGCGAGAGCGAGACGAAGCGGGCTCCAAACTTGTCAGCGATGACACAATAGAACTGAGAGCGCGCATTGACGCTGCTGAGCTCGGCGAACTGGGTGGCCAAGATTTGCGCGCTTTGCTGCAGCTCCATCAAATGAGCCAGTACCCCCTCGTAACTCTGACCTTGGCGACAGCCAGTACTCTCAGTGGACAATCCGGCACCCCCTTCACCTTTCACTTTGATGTTGCCGATCCCAAAGACAGAGACGTGCTCGATCGTTTAGCCGATCGCTTTAGCTTTGAACTCTTCGTCTACGACATGGACTATGCCGAGATTCACCAGCGAACGGTTGCCGCGCCACTGGGATCCAATGTCCGATACGTGATTGCCTTAGCCCTGGACGGACTCGAAAAAATGGACACGGACGGCAATTCCTTTGCTGCCGCGATTCAGACTTTCGGCGATCCGAGGTACGACCGCTTGGGCCGAAGGCATGAATTTGCTCGAAATTTTAAGGACTCGATTCTCGACAATCTAAAAAGTGCCCCGGATCTGCAGAAGGCGTTATCGTTGTGTGAAACCTTCAGCGATGCCGAGCACGAGGAGTACCTAGTTGCCACACGCAGCTACCCTTTCGATCGATGGGCGCGGAGACGGCTTCGTGTGATCGGGAAGGCACTGAAAGCAGGCCTGTGGATGGGACCTGCGCTTGCCCAGATTGCCGTGTCCGAAGAACTCGCAGGATCTCGAAAAGAGCTAGTCTCTCAATGTCAGAAAAACTTCAGTCGCTTTGCCGCAATGGCCGACTGTGATCTGGACGCAGGCAGCATTGCCCAAAACTGGCAAGCCCTGGACAGAGAAGCGGAACGGCTCGGAATCTCTGGGCCTCCAGGGGGAGGTACCGGCATCGATCAGCACCGTAGTATTGAAAGCACGACAATCCCCAAAGAACGCCAGGGCGAAGAAGTGGTTTTGCTGGCAGCGCTCGACGCATTAGAGGAGGAAGCGCCGATCTCTGACTTGTCCGAGATACTGTCCCTCTGTGCTGGTGACGATGTTGATTCGGTTTTCCGCCTGCTCACCGAACTTCCGCAAGAAGAAGCACCGGACGGATTTGCGGCGGTCGTAGGA